>DAMG01000057.1 GCA_002497025.1 Euryarchaeota archaeon UBA126 | reverse complement strand
CATACCAAATGCGATTGCTGCAATACCTCCTTCGGAGAGTGGTGTGTCGAAAACTCGGTGTTTGCCATGCTTTTCTTGCAAACCATCTGAGGTTCGGAATACTCCGCCAAAGTATCCTGCATCTTCGCCAAAGAAGATTACATCTGGATCTTTTTCTAGCATGATATCTAGAGCCGAATTGACCGCTTGAACAATATTCATTTCAGGCATTTCAGTCAACACTCCATTTCTTCATTTCATCCCACTGTTCTTGAAGGTGCCAAGGCACTTCTTCGTATACTTCAGTAAAAATTGTATCCGCCGAAGGGTAAGGGCCGTTAGCTAGGTCTCCGTAAGTCACCGCTTCCTTGTAAGCAGCCACAACTTCGCCATCTACTCTCTCCTCTAATTCCTTCTGCTCCTTTTCCGACCACTCTCCGATTGCAATGAGGTGTTGCACTAATCGTTCGACTGGGTCGCCACCAGGCCAAGCCTCGTGCTCGTCCCCTGGTCGATATCTACTGGGGTCATCACTCGAAGAGTGAGCTCCAGCACGGTAGGTTAGGACCTCGATATGTGTTGCACCTTCTCCAGCTGCGGCGCGTTGTCTTGCCCATTTTGTAACGGCATAGAGCGCTAGGAAGTCATTACCATCGACTCTCATTGAAGGCACATTATACGCCAAACCTCTTGCTGCGAAAGTTGGGTTCCCACTTGCTAAGTTAGCGTGGGTAGAAATTGCCCATTGATTGTTTACGATATTGAGGATTACCGGTGGCTTGAAAACTGAAGCAAAATTAAGTGCGTAATGGTAATCACCTTCAGCACTTGAACCGTCGCCTATCCAAGTAATACAGCACTCATCCAAAGCCTTGTATTGGGATGCCATTGCAACTCCTACCGCTTGACTAAATTGGGTTCCAACAGGGCTCGATACAGAGATAAAGCGTCCATCACGATAGGTATAATGGACCGGCATTTGTCTACCCTTGACGTTATCTTCTTCGTTACCGATACAATGGTTGATCATACTGACCATACCTCTACCTCTGACGAATTGCGCTCCTGGCTGTCTGTAGGTCGGGAATATCCAATCCTGATTTTCCAGAGCCATCGTTTGCGCGATTGCAACAGCCTCTTCTCCGAATGATCGCATGTAGAATGACAATTTTCCAGTACGTTGCATTTTCATCATTCGGTCATCGAATATACGCATTCGCACCATGTGTTCCAGACCTTTGCGAAGTTCATCAGGAGTTAATTCAGGATTCCAAGGCCCACTAGCATTCCCGTCGAAATCTAGCACTCTTACAAGCCCGTAGGCATGGTCTGTGGTTTCAGATGCAGTACATTTGATTGGATCGGGCCTAGGGAGGTCCCCCGGTTCGTTTTCGAATGGAGCAAAACTAGCCTTATCCCCTGGTCGAAACGGAGCTGAGGGTACGTGTAAAGTCACTTGCTTCTTCTTTTTCGTCGCCACAATCCTACCCCTGAATATTAGTTCATATTGTTTTTTGTTCTGATGACAACCTAACCGCATTGGTAGCAAGTAAATCCTTGCTAGGGTTTAGATGACTAATTGCGGAACCAGTAGAGTCTCTTGTGACAACAGGTTCGCCACCCATGGCCTCTTCCCACAACAAACCCGCTCGATAGGACGAGCGCACTAACGGTCCGCTAGCAACAGCTTTGAATCCCATTTCTCGAGCGGCTTGATCCCACTCGGCGAAAGTAGTCGGTTCAGGAAATCTTTCGACTGCAAGGTGTTTCCAACTTGGTTGCAGATATTGACCCAAAGTGATTAACTCAACCCCTACTTCTCTTAGCAGTTGCATTGCCTCAACAACTTCTTCATCTGTTTCTCCGACACCCACCATTATACTCGATTTCAGGGCTAAATCAGGCCGTAACCGCTTAGCTTCTTGTAAAATCTTCAGCGATTGTGTGAAGGATGCACGAGGGTCGCGAACAGTAGAGTCTAACCTAGGTACACATTCTACATTGTGTGCAAAGACTCTGATTGGTAGATCATTAAGCAGGCTTGCGAGGGCCTCTAAATTACCATCTAGGTCTGAACATAGTAATTCAAGTCCGACATCTGGGCATCTTTGGTGCACTGCTTTGATGCAATTTCGATAGTGCTCAGCCCCTCCATCTGCTAAGTCGTCACGGTTAACTACAGTAATTACTGCGTGACTAACTCCCATTCTGTCTACAGCTTCAGCAAGTTCGACAGGCTCGTTTGGATTCAAAGCAGGGGGTGTTTTCACAGTGCCAACTGCACAGAATCTACAACCGCGTGTGCAAACCTCACCTGCAATCATGAAAGTGGCAGTTCCCCTTCCCCAACAGTCGTGTATGTTTGGACATCGAGCTTCTTCGCAAACGGTATGCAATCCATGCTCGTGAACATTAGATTTAGTTGCGTTAAATCGAGTTTGTGCATTACCGGTAGGTAGGGTCGTTCGGAACCAGGATGGAAGTCGCTTTCTTTCCGCTTTCCGGCGTTCTTCAGCACTAATTCTTGCAGATCCTCCGCAACCATCGGCAGACACTTCAGTGCCATCAGCTTGGGGCAGCGGTACACCCATTGATTACGAGGAGTGGACATACGGCGTTAATCGTTCGCCTCAATGACCCAGATGAGGTTTTTCAAAACGAGGAGAGATATACCAGTCTTGACTCGGATGTACATATGGCTCGCAGTGCTGCACTCGTTACAGGAGGCGCTAAGAGAATTGGCGCTGCAATTTGTCTTCACCTAGCACAAAAAGGCCACTCAGTGGCAGTTCACCACAATTCATCTGCAAAAGAAGCCGAGCAACTAGTCGATAAGATTAGAGAGTTGGGTGTTGAGTCTTGCACCGTAAAGGGGGATTTATCGAATCCGGAAGAAGTTGCAAAAATCATTGCTAAAGCATCTTCACAAATTGGGCCTGTTCGACACCTTGTGAATAATGCTTCTAAATTCAAGCATGACGACTTAGAAACTTTCGATAATAGGTCTTGGAATGAACACATGGATGTTAACGCAAAGGCCCCTCTAATGTTGACGCGCGAGGTATTGCAAAATCTACCCACTGACATGTCGGGTTCAGTAGTTAATATCCTCGATCAAAAAATCGCTGCGCCTAATCCAGATCATATTTCTTACACAGCCTCCCGATATGCCTTGCTTGGTATTACTGAGGCTCTTGCAAGAGGTCTTGCACCTAGGCTTAGAATTAACGCGGTCGCACCAGGTCATACTTTAGCCAGCCCAGACCAAACAGAAGCAGGATTCAGTCGGGCTCAGTCTGAAAGCCCACTTGGGTATGGGCCCTCTCCAGAAGATATTGCTCAGGCAGTAGTTTTTCTCATTGAAGCGAAATCGATTACCGGACAGGTCATTTTTGTCGATGCTGGCGAAAGATTCCTTTCCAGAACCCGAGATGTTGCATTTGAAACGGAGGAGGCTCAATGACTTCACATTCAGATGCGCTGATGCAAATTTTATCACAGAATCAAGCGGCTACTAGCCTATTCCTAGAGAAGGTAATTAGACAGGTCGACATAGGTGTTCACGACCATGAATTAGGGTCTCCTCAGCGTCTTTCTTTCGACGTTTATGTTATTTTATCAGGTGATAGCACGCCTCCAGGCGATGAAATATCAGAGGTTCTAGATTACGAATACCTAATCTCTGCATTAGATGAGGCTTTGAATTTACAGCGCGCTTCACTTTTGGAAACTCTTGCAAACCGCATATTAGATAGAATACTGAAACCTAGTCCAGTTGAAGCTGCTACGGTTGTCATAACTAAACTAGACATCTTGGACGGAGACGGTCAATTAGGCTGTTCAATAACCCGAATAAAGTAGTGGTGCAGGGGGTGGGATTTGAACCCACGAAGCTCTACGCACCGGAGCTTAAGTCCGGCCCCTTTGACCAGCTCGGGTACCCCTGCGAGGCCTCTGAGCACCTTATCAGACTTGAACCGAGCGGAGATTACGCCCCCTTTGGGGGGCGTGTTAAAATCGATGCAAAGAGCACTCGGACCTCACGAACGCTTTAACACCCCCGTGAGTGCCGGTAGGCGATGAATGCGAGCAGTACGCTGATTCGGGATGGCCAGTTAAGCCAACTTGCGATATTCCTTGCGATTCTGATGATTACCCCTCAAATAGCGACATTAGTGACAGAACCTACTCATCTAGTTGCAGACTCTCGGGCCGATACTTCAGAGGAAATCGAATCCAAACTTTACACACTATATTTTGCAGAAGCAAACTCATCCTCTGGAGGGGATGGGCACATTACAACAATGGTCCCTGAATCAGGCGGTCAATCGACTTCTAGTGCTCTAGATTCGACAATTGAGTTTACAACAGGGGATTTGTTAAGTTCACTAGAGATTACTGGTCGGCCAAAACATGGCTCTTCTAGTGGTCAATTTTACATCCCGGTACAATTTTTCTTACGAGCTCAAGGCCCTAGTAATTCACAGGTGACTTGGGATATCGTCGTAAGCGCTAATGGTAACACTGTCGGCTCGGAATCTTGGGAAGCCGACGCATGTAATCCAGGGATAACTAATTCTTGTAACTTTGATCACGAACTCTTCGAAGTTATACTAGATGGTGATGATTCGTTTGTGATTCAAGATGGAAATGAATTGACCGTTGAGGTTTCCGCTGAAATGTCGGGCTGTGAAAGTTCTGGTGGGCCATTTGGTAGTAGTTGTGAAGCAGAAATTGCCTGGAATGAAATAGATGGCGAAAGTAACCGATATTCTCAGATGGAAGTTGAAACTAATGCAATTGCAGATAGCGAAGTGATACTTCAAAGGGATGGAGCAGAACTTGCAGACGGAGTAGAATTGGAATGGTATCCAAACGATGTTTTAGCAGACCGGACCATGCAATTCTCATTCGATGTTAAGAGTGCCTTTGGCAGAGA
>DAMG01000036.1 GCA_002497025.1 Euryarchaeota archaeon UBA126 | reverse complement strand
CGCATAATGAATCGCATAGTTGAGTGAGCGGCATCCCTGAAGATGTGACCTCCATCGAATGGAATCATCGGAATTAGATTGGCGAATCCCAATAGGAAGTTTATCCAAGCTAACCAGAAAAGGAAATCAAAACTAGCCAACATACCTTCCGTTCCGATGTTTGAAGCGATTATTCCGTCACCTGCAATCAACATGGCTCGCTCTTCTAAAGGCATTGTATGCCCATCATTTTGAATAGGGACGCCTAACAAAATCAACGGCGCTACTAGCAATACCAATCCTTTCTGAAGCCCGCTTAAATCATCATCAGCCAGGAACCCCCAACCATCCACTGCTGCTGTGTTTGAGCGAAGATTACTCACTCCGAGAAATGCATCGCCTTGTTCAATTTTTAGCGTCTCCATCAATACTCTAGTTTCTTCCATATCACAACCAGTGGTTTGTTGGCATTGGTCCATATGATACTGCCAACGATCTGTAAATGTGATTTCGATGACCCTAGTTTCAGCGTCATTATCTTGAGAAGAAATTACAGTAAAATTAGCAACCTCCCCTGAAGAATAATCCTTCATTACCTCAGTAAAATCGTCACGATCAGCCACTACAGAATCATCGATATGAGTAATGGTTTCGTACGCCATTAACCCAGCATCCTGAGCCCCAGTTTCAGCAATAATCCCAGTTGCATGAACTCCGGGAGTTTTTGCAACAAATCCATTCGCTGTTGCGGATAACAAAATCAAGACAATAAATGTGGCAATCAGATTAATTGAAGGTCCAGCGGCGAATAATCGCATTCTTTCTCTTCTTGGTGCGCGGGACATTTCCTCATACTCGGGTTCAGCAAATGCCCCAACTGGAAGTAAACCGGCTAGAAGAAGTCCGAATGATCGAACTTGCATACCGTGCGCTCTGGCTTGTATTCCGTGACTATATTCGTGAATAACTAAGGCAAAAATCAGAGCAATAATTGGCCACCAAAATGGAACAAAACTAGTCACGCCCGGAATAAGGAGAAGATCAGATGCAGGTAGGACCTCTTGTTGTGCGGGAGCCGCAGCGGTTGCCAACGCCGCAGTGATTATCAATAGGATTACGCCAAACATTACGATAAAGCATAACCAAATAGAAAATTCTCCGTACGCTCTCCAAAATTTACGCGGTTTAGCCAGCTGTTCAAGGGCGAACTTCCCTCTACCAGTTCTTACCATTAGGATGATTCCGAGAACTCTGGTTGCATTCCATTTGTCTAGTGTTCCATTCTGTTCAAAGTAAACCAAAGCAAAGTACCAGCCAGCAATCAATACGAGAGCCCATATTGGAGCCCAACCTCTAACTCCGGCCCAAGCCAGTAATCCCACAAAGAGAATCTGATTCAGGCTCAGGCCTCTTTCCATGAGTGTTCGCCTTTACTCCCCCCACTTGAATTCTCGTCAATGAATCCGTAACTGACTTGACCTGATGGTACCTCGGGTAAATATGGCTGAGAAGGGCGATATGTCTGAACGCAAGCAATCTAGAGAATTAGATAGCCTACGTCGTGATACAGCCGCAGTTGATAGATTACTAAAGCAAGCTAGATTGGATGAAATCCATCAAGACCTCAAACAGGCCAAGGCGAAACTCGATTACGCGGAATCGAGATTATCTGGTGATTCGATAGAGAATGAATAGTTACTTCAAAGGCTGACATCAGATAACCTACTGGCCTCATGAATTCGCCGGTTTATTTCAGCAACATTGGTAGTTTTTCCAATAGCCCTTGCTCTATCAGAACGACTGATTAGTTCTAAAAATCTGTTCAACGGCATTCCATCGTGCCAATTTAGGTATGGAGAACCATTTCTAGTAAGTGGCACATTCGGAATACTTCTAGATAGGACTCGAAGTTTTCCTTTTAGCCCATCTACTGGAACTTTCATCACTCTCCAACTATCTCCTCTTACCCCCTTAAGCCGAAAGGCATACAGCGGTTGGAGGCCGCATTTCTCACCGGTGCTTTTCAGAGCATCGTACTGATCTTTCGTACGACCAGAAAGATAGATTTTGTCTGTTTTTGAAGATTTGACTTCAATTGGCATGCACATATCTCCTCTAAGGGCGAGAATATCCCCCGTACCTTCGGAACCACTACCTGGCGCCCTCACAACTAAGAATGGTCGTTGACATACCTGCATAGCCCGTGCTCGCTCAACTTCTGTACACGAGCGGGTAATTGCAACAACACCCTTGCGCTCGCCTGCGAGAACCGAGCGTAATTCCCGCTCGTAGACCCCAGTCATGTGCATAGCGCATTGTCAGGGTTCTTGACGACATCGCTTGAGACAGCCTCGTAGTGGTACGTTTCGAGGTTTCCAAGTCCTCTCGGTGTATATTCTGCAAATGTAAGTAAATTATAGCAATCGGTGACCTAAGAATGGCAACGATTGAAGGCGGAGCGCAATTGTGCACTATCGTGCCAGAGGTTGCAGTGCGTACTGATGATTTCCGTTTGGCCTACAGATTACTCGGCCGTTTACGCGATTCTGGTATCGAACATATGCAACTCGACCCCGAAAAACCAGTACCAAACCGTGTTGATTTCTGGATAGCATCTCATGCTGAAGTAGGGCGAACCAATGATGTAAGGGGAATAGGCTGTGACGTAGAAGAAATTGATTCAGTGATTTCTTCGATTATGAATAGAATTGCAGTAGGAGAAAAGGTTCAACGCATATGTTTCGGTATCGACCCAGGCCCACGGCCAGGTCTTTCTTGGATTGCCGATGGTCGACCAGCAGGATCTATGCAAATGGAATCT
>DAMG01000005.1 GCA_002497025.1 Euryarchaeota archaeon UBA126 | reverse complement strand
AGCAATCTTTCTCTCTCTTCTTCCAGTTCTTGTAGACCCGCTTTTGCCTCTTCGATTGTAAACCCATGCATAACACGGTCGACCATCATACACAATCGAAGTAATTCCGACTGAGTTCCCGAAACTAGATATTTGTCTCCAGCATTAGTCTCAATCGACAATACAGGATTCTTCAATCTAAGATAGCTAAACACCGAAAGGGCACCTGTTGCGGCTACTGCCCACCCAATTGGAGGAGTGATTACGGTAGCACCTACCCAAACTCCAACAGCACCGATAGTTAGGAAACTATTCGGCAGTTTTGCTAGGTTGATATTTCTTAGAGTTGAGATATTGGAGAGATTGATTCTGATACCATATCCAGAGTAGTCCTCGAAGGTCAGCTGTCGCTCTGTGAGAATTCCGCAAAATCTCCCACTTATGCCGACTAGATTGAGGTTGTCGAATAGTTCCGAATCTCCTTCATCCAGTCGGGCATTACGCCCGGCTGAGTACATCCCGCTCGGCTGAGCGACTCCTTGAGGCTATAACTGCTCGGGAAGTAGAGCAGTGTCAGGAGCAACTTGCGCGCGCGTGAGAAGAACGCCGAAAGCTCCGCTGCTATATCATAGAACAAATCAAATTAGGTCTGTTCAATAGTTTCCACACTACCGATAATTCTCATCGGCATAGCGTCGAGTTGTGTGATTAATATCTCGGGGGAGCCTTCGGCTCTAATCCAAAGTGGATTCTCCCATTCGACAGAAATTGAGTCACCGTCGACTCTCTTTATTCTACCAACGACAAATTGTAAATCAACTGCTGCATGGATTACATCTTCATTTGTTAATTTCCTCTTTTGGAATGGCGCCGTTTTGATTTTTATCTTTGAATTATCATGGCGAATAAGCGCTTGCGATTCAGGATGAATAATCATGCACCCCCGGTGTAATGATTCCTCTCTTAAGTTCCTCAATGCGACTCCGACACGATCACCTGCAACAGCCGAATCAACATCGTCATCCATTACCTGTAGAGACCTAACTACACCAGTTTCGTTTGCTGGTAAAATTACTACCTCGTCATGCTTGTTTACAGTACCTGATTGAACATAACCAATTGCAACTAATCCTACGCCCTTGACATTGAAATGTTGGTCAATAGGCAGTACCATATTCGTGGAGATATTTTTCGAACTTACCGTATCCATGTGTTGATACAATTCCTCTCTCAAATCATGTGAATCAGGAACTGATTCATACAACTTCCATGTCTTGAGACCAGCCTGTGAGAGAATCATATTGACTTGCTCTGAATCTACCCATTGACCCTCGGTAGGATTGATGATTGCAATCCCTCTTTCTATTCCTGCAGCGCCAAAAGATACCAAAATTTCCCCCAGTGCCGCATCGACATTTGTGATTTCGACAATACCGACCTCGGCAACATTGAGAACAGAGAGAAGAGGCCTAAGTCTCTCTGGATGCCTCAGTGGGCGAAGCAAAGACAGAACACAGGTTTCACCATCTCGCTGTTCTTTGTAAACATATGATTCAATATCTCGAACATCGTTAGACTTCGCTAATGTTCTAGCAAGTTCTTCATTGCCGACAAAGGCGACATTCAACACCGGCATGGATTGCGCGGACGTGGTCATAGTCATCAATTCGACGGGTGGAAATGGTTGGCAATGAGTTCATATGAGGCACGATGTATGGGTAATCATGCAAGAAGAGCGCCCAGAACCTGTAATCCTTAAGCAAGGGCCTAAACCTGATCGAAGTTTAGGATCGCTTTCCCATATTTTAGCACCTTTTGTAGGATTCTTAGCACCTTTGATAATTTACATAGTAAAGAATGATGAAGCGAGACAAAATGACCCTCTACTTTCATCTCATCTGAAAGAATCTCTCAATGCTTCCATTACTTTCCTGATAGCCTCATTTATACACGGTATTTTGACGATAGTTTTGATTGGTTGTTTGACCCTATTAGTTCATTGGATTCTCTACATAATTTGGGCATTCAATGCTAACTCAGCACTACAAGCAGGTCAAGAATACCGATATCCTTTCACATTTCGTTTTCTTAATTAGCGCATAGCATCTCTTGCTCGCTGTGCTTGAGCCCAGAGTTCTTTCTCTTCGTCGCTGTTCGTATTGAATTGAGGAACTTCTACTGGTCGCATTGAGTCATCGATTGCAACCATGAAAAAGAATCCAGAACAAATCTCCTCAGGGTCCCAATTTGAACGTGTCATTCTGCATGACCTCACCAACACTCCAACAGTCCTCCTACTGGTCCAGACAACCCTTGCTATTGTTCTAATTACATCGCCTTGGTAAGCTGGTCGTTTGAATTTCAATGCATCAACCGAGACGGTCACAAATTCATTGTGAGCGAATTGACTAGCCGCCATTCCAGCGGCCGTATCCATAATTGACATCAAGCGACCTCCAAATAGCGTATCTAGGGCATTTGTATCTCCTGGAAACACCTCATTCAGTAGCACAACGGGTTCGGAGGAGCGCGGTTCAGCCATCTCTTTCAGATATTGCCGCACACTCACCCTCCTTCAATCCAACCACCATCGGATGGCCTCTGAAAGCAGTTATTTGACCGTTCAAGTCAAGCCATGCAGACGATTCGGGATACTATGAGCGCAGCTAAGTTGGCTTGGGAACCGGTGATTTTCGATGACCCGGATGGTGGTAGAGTTCTGCTCTGGCCTCATCTACCCTGTGTACGTATGCCATCTGTACTCCGAACTAGGGAACATTTTGACGGAATTGCTCTATTGGCCTCTGAGGATGAAATCAGAGGGTGGCCGCAAGAGGAAAAGGAAGACCATGAAAGCCCAGGAGTACATGTGGCTGCAGCTATGGCTTCTGGTACAGTTCTTGGCCGTCTATTGGATGACTTGACAATCTACGAAGTTGATGGCCCAACAATCCCTGATCCTGAACCTATGAGGTTACTACATCACGCAAATAATGCTCGTGGTGGTTTACCAGTATACGCATTGGAACCTTCTATGGAAGATGAGGAATGGGTAGATTGGATGACTCGTGCCGCCGATGATCAGGTATCTATTTCCTCTCTAATTTCTAGTATTACAATTGGCAGGCGTTGGAAAAAATTACGAAGCTCAAACGCAAGTCGTGTTGAGGCTGCAAAGGGAGTAGATACTGAATTAGGAGCCGCCGCTGCCTCCAGCGCAACATGGTGGCAAGAGGAAAACAAAGGCCTTACTGCTGAATTAATCTCTGAACGGTCATCTCGAATTGTCTCTAGAATTAGAGGCGCTCTTGCAGACCTTAGAGAGGGTAGAGTTGATGACTCTAACACAACAGGACCATCTCTGATGATTCCGGTCCATCAACCACGGCTGCCCTCACTATTGAGGGCCTTCGATGGCTGTCCAGATTCCGAAACCATACAACCGATGCAAAATCAGGAGGTCTAATTTTGGACGAAGATGCTAGGATTA
>DAMG01000017.1 GCA_002497025.1 Euryarchaeota archaeon UBA126 | reverse complement strand
TTATCAGAGGGTACCCTATGATTCAATCAACTGAAACAGGTAGAACTCTAGTTGTACGATATCCCTGTAATACTTTCATGTAGCGCTTTCCAGCGAATTCCGCATCCAGATCTGAATCGCCAGTTTCTATCCTTAGTCTACGCACTGTTAGCAGCTTGGCCGGAGTGCATATTCCAAGAACGGAATCAATTCCTGCAGTTCTCAAAACCTCGGGAGAGAGTTGTAAATTGCCTCTACCAATTAGGAAGCCTTGTCCACCCATTGGGGAAAGTAAAATGGTAACCTCACCTTCGTGTTCAGAAAGCAATTTGAGTAAATCTGATTCATTCAAATCTGTTCCAATTTGCTTATCACCAATACTCGCGTCTATGCCAAGAACGGTAGGGTTCATTCCCACCATTTCTCCTATTGTTCGAAGTGTTCCACCTGAACCCCAGATTATTAGGTGGTTGTCGAGCATGAGAATTTCACGAATATGGTCTGCTAAACCTTCAACAATTTCTTCTTCACCAGAAGCTTCCACACGTTGCTTGGTTCCTTGCATCCATCGAGGGCTTGCTGGAGTCATCGCTTCGGCGTACATTCTTACAACCCAACGTCCCTCACGATAGATTTCCTCATCGAGATCTAGGACTTCGGTATTTGCAACCAATAACTCTCCATCTAGCCAAGCTGAGAGTACTTCGGCTGCAGCCTTTGGTGAGGCAGCAAAACAGCCAGAATGCATCTTTACTCCACAAGGAACTCCGATCAGAGGTAAGTTACCGCGACCTGCTTTTTCTAAGGCGGCTACAATATCTCGAGTGGTTCCATCTCCTCCACCATAGACCAGTAAATCGATTTCAGCGTCAAGCAAGGTCTGAACTAACCCTGCAGTATCTTCAGCGGAAGTTAATCCAGAAGACTGATGGATAGTGGATATAATTCCAATTTCTGAGCCAATCCATTCCGAACCCATTCGACCTTCGCTTGTTACCCACTGCAAATCTGAGGTGTCTTTTCTTAACCTTGTAAAATGTTCTAGAGCATCCCTGACTCTAGGCCCTGCTCTATCCTCTGCACCCTGTGAACGGGCATATTCTGCTTGTCCATCTGAGCCCTTCAGACCCAATCGGCCTCCAAGCCCTGCATCAGGGTTGACAAGTAGCCCAATGCGGGTCATACCTCGCGCAGCAGGCACGCGTTAATATCTCCACAGTCTTACCAATTAGCGAAATGCGTATCGTTGTGGCACTAGGTGGTAATGCTCTACTTAGGCGAGGGCAACCAATGACGGCTGAAAATCAAAGAGAGAATATTCGAATTGCCGCGAAATCTCTCGCGCCGATTACGGAAGGAAATCAATTGGTAATCAGCCATGGAAATGGACCACAAGTTGGACTTCTTGCACTACAATCTGCCGCCTACGAAGAAGTTGAGGCGTACCCTCTAGATGTGCTTGGTGCACAGACTGAGGGAATGATTGGTTACATGATTGAGCAAGAGCTCGGAAACCTGCTTCCAATCGAAGTACCATTTGCTACAATCCTTACAATGGTTGAAGTTGATCCAGAAGACCCAGCCTTCGAAAATCCAACAAAACCAATCGGACCTATATACAACCATGAAGATGCTAAACTTCTCGAGACTGAGAAGGGATGGACAATGAAGCCTGATGGAGAATATTGGCGAAGAGTTGTGCCTTCTCCCGAACCACACAGAATTTTCGAAATGAGACCCATACATTGGTTATTGGAAAAAGGAACGATTGTCATCTGTGCGGGTGGAGGCGGTATCCCTACGATTTTCAATAGCGAAGGAAATCTAGAGGGAGTAGAGGTCGTCATTGACAAAGATAGAGCGAGTTCTCTACTTGCATTCGAGTTGGAGGCCGATTTGCTAATCATGGCTACAGACACCGATGGAGTCTATCTTAATTGGGGAACTGATGATGCTGAGAAAATATCTACGACTAATCCGGATGAGATTGAGAAATATGAATTCGAGGAGGGTTCAATGGGGCCGAAAGTCGAGGCCGCCTGCGACTTCGTGAGGCGGACTGGACAGCGAGCAGTCATTGGGTCATTAGCCGATTTACCGGAGATGGTGGCGGGAGTCGCAGGGACCCAATTCGTCATCGAATGACCTATTTTCAGGCCAAGCCCTTCATAGCGGCGATTCGTCGGCGTAGCCGACGGAGAGACGCGCCATGAGCATGATTGCGGTAGATTTGGGGGAGAGCGGAACCCACGAGTACGCCTCTGGAATCACAGTAGGAGAGGTTATTCTCAACGTTCATGGAAAGCGCTCTGGAGCAGTCGCGGCATTAGTAGACGGCAGTGAGCGCGATTTTTCTCACATTTTAGATTCTAATTGCAGTCTCGATCCAATCAACGGGGAGAGCGAGGCTGGGCTATACATTCTGCGCCATTCCTGTGCTCATCTTTTGGCACAAGCTGTTGTAGAAATGTTCCCAGATGCTAAACCGACTATCGGGCCACCAATCGATCATGGCTTCTACTATGATTTCCACATGGATCCTATCGGCGATGAGGAACTTAAGGCGATAGAGAAGAAAATGAATCAACATATCAGAGCAAATCATGCCATGATTCGTGAAGAATACGATAATCAGACTCTAAGAGAAATGTTCTCAGAAAATAAATTCAAAATCGAAATAATGGATGACAAAGTAGGTCATGATGTTGGCTCATCAGTTTATCGACAGGGTGACTTTGTTGACTTATGTCGTGGCCCTCACGTTCCTTCAACTTCTCATCTTCGTTGGTTCAAACTGACTAGTACCAGTACTGCTTACTGGCGGGCTGATAGCAAGCGAGAATCATTGGTTAGAATCTATGGAATGTGCTACGCCAGCAAAGAAGGTCTGAAAGAACGTCAAAGGCAAATTCAGGAAGCAGAAAAACGAGACCACAAGAAAATTGGCAAAGAAATGGAACTTTACATGATTAACGAGATGATTGGAAAAGGACTACCCGTATGGCTACCTCATGGGGAGATTCTCAAAAGCGAAATCGAGCGATATGCTGTAGAAACAGAGGAATCCTATGGGTATCAAAGAGTTACCACTCCAGTTTTAGCAAAGCAAGAATTGTTCGAATCTAGTGGTCACCTTCCTCACTATGCAGATGGAATGTATCCACCAATGGAAATGGATGACGGAACATACTATCTGAAGGCAATGAACTGCCCAATGCACCATTTGGTTTTCTCCAGCAAAAAGCGAAGTTATAGAGAATTGCCTTTGAGAATTGCTGAGTATGGAACGGTCTATCGAAACGAACTCTCAGGAACTCTTGCGGGTCTACTTCGAGTTCGAATGCTTTCGATGAATGATGCTCACATCTACTGTACGCTGGACCAGGTAGGGGATGAGGTACGTGCGAATGTACAAATGGTCAACGATTACTACCGAACCTTCGGGTTTGAGAACTTCCACTTACGTCTATCTTTGTGGGATCCTGAGAATACTGAGAAGTATATCGGCGACGCTAAAATCTGGGAGTCGACTCAGGAACACTTGCGGTCTATTCTCGTCGATATGGGTGTGCCTTTCGTCGAGGAGGTCGGTGAGGCGGCTTTCTATGGACCGAAAATCGATATTCAGTTTACGACCGCGCTCGGACGGGAGGAGTCGATGTCGACGATTCAATTGGATTTCGCTGCGAAGGATCGCTTCGAGTTGAGTTACAAAGATGAGAATGGGGAGGAAAATGGCGAGGTCTTCGTGATTCATCGGGCACCTCTATCGACTCACGAGAGATTTGTTGCATTCCTAACCGAGCATTGGATTGGCAACTTCCCGACTTGGTTATCGCCAGTTCAGGTTCAGGTAATCACTATTTCAGAGAAACAAATTGAATATGCGGCAGAAGTAAAAACCGCTTTGGAATCTGCCGGAGTTCGTGTCAAAGTTGATGATTCTGATGCGACCATCGGTAAGAAAATCCGAATGCATAGAAAAATGCGACCTGCTTACATGTTGATTCTTGGTGAGGATGAGGCGGCGAATCAAACCGTCTCGATTCGGGCACGCAATGGCGACCAGTGTAACGGTGTTCCTTTGGATCAATTCGTGTCCGACTTATTCGCTGAAATTACAAATCGAGAGAGGGCATTGGGTCTAGTTCCTGCCTCAGAATAGTCTCAGACGACTCTTCTACGTAGACCCTCAAGTAACTCGTCTGCTTTTCCTAGAGCAGTCAAACAATCTTGGATTTGTCCGGAATCTAAAGCCTGTGTCGCCTTATTCACGGCCGCTTCTGTTGCTCTACGTGATTCATCGGTTGGAGTAATAGAACTCGAATCTAGACGGCGGCGGAGTTCAGACCATTCAGATTGAACAAAGTCCAACAATTCCTTGGCTTCGCCCGCCTCTGACTCGTAGGTTGCTAAATCGTTAGTTAACGAAGTTAGAGATTGTGAGGCATTAGTCCATGCGCCAGATGAGGCTGCGGCTTCGACTTCCTCAAGCCTTGATTGCCAAAATTGATTGGCTTGACCACTTGGGAATCTAGCTGAAATCTGCTTCTTCTGTCGTAATGCTCGCTGAACTTCTTGCATCGCATCCGATGTTTCTCGGACCTCTCGGGCTAGACTATCTGCTAGACCCTTGGCTAGAGGTACATCGCCCTTAGCCAATGCCTCCTTGGCTTCTGTGAGACGTTCTGCATTGGCTAAGGCTAATTCACCCTCAGCCGATTTAAGTGCTGCTTCAGCATCTGCAATTGCGACCTCTGCCTCACCGCTGGAAGCCTCAAGGCTCTCGATATGAGCAGGTATCGAACTTGCGATATGCAGTGCCTCGGCTGGCTCCTCTGCATCCATTGCTTCCTTTGCTGCTGTTAGGATACCTCTAATCGAGTCGGCAGCAGAACCTGACTTAGCCGCTACGGCCTTCTCAGCGGTGGCTATCGATTCTGCTGCTAATTGCCAATTTTCTTCTATGGCCTCTGCCTTTGTTTTTGCTAGGCGATAGAGGATCTCAGCCTCTCGAAGTGAGCCATGTCCTGCCTCTCTATCTCCCATTGTGAATGCTCGGCGCGGACCTTGGACTACAGGGGCAATTTCTTCTGCCTTTTCGACCGCTGAAAGCGAATCGCTGCGAATCGCATCGATATCTACTGCCATTTCCATGATTCGCTTGGCTTCTCTGTCGGCTTCCTCGATTAGCACCATTCCGCGTGCTGGATCTTTCCAACCTGCTTCACGCGCTTGTTGAATCAGAGAGGAGGCTTGTTCTAAACCTGAATTCTTTGAGCGTAACTCAAGCATTCTTGCTTCAGCCTCGTCTAATTCGTTAGCGAATTTTTTCCTTTCTTTATGGACGTCGTCTTTAGCCATTAAGTCTGGAGTTACCATTCCAATACAAGCTAATGCAAAAACTAACGCAATCAATAATTCAAGGCCTAGAGAAATTACTATTGCAATCCCTATAGCGGTTCCCGCAAGACCAGAGAATGCTCGTAATCTCCTTGTAGAAAGTGAACCACCTAGGGCGTTTCGCCAATGCAATAGAAGACTTATTGCCACTAGAATCAAAATAACAGATGCAAGTGTCCTATCTCCATCTCCAAATGAATCGATTGCCATAGCGATTACCATAGGCCACGCAAGACCACTAGCAATAGCAATTCTAGAGCGTTCAACCGGTCCATGGTCGATTAGATCCATCAGCATTAGAGCCGCAACGAACATGGCAATTACGGGGCCCATTCGGGGGAGTAGTTCTACGCTCCCATCCATTGCTGGAAATAACCACCAACCAGCAGAGGTAATCAGTAGCAAAGTTCCCATCATTGCTACCTTTTCCACCCTAGAACGATGCTGGGCGATAACCCGATCTGCATGGTCGGGTGGTAGAACCATACCTCCTCACCAAGGTGTATAGGTCAAGAGTCGAGCGGTTGTTTGGACCTAGAGGGTGATCCTACTACGAGGCTTATCTAGTCCTCAAAACGCCCGGGACCCCACAACATACGGGCTCCAATAGCTAACCCTGAAAGAACTAGGAAAACACCCAGAATTACTTGAAGTGGGCCTGAGTCGGGATTGACGATAATGTTAGTATCAATAATGAATGAATTATCCTTCTGTGTTTCACTGCCTTCCCACTCGAAGCGAAGAGGTAATTCTCCGGCTCTATCAAGTGGAATTACTAATGATATTCCAATTACACCAGGGCCAATAGAAGTAGCCCATGGTACGTTGACATAATCCGAACAAATCTCTCCGCTACACAGCCTACCGATTGCAGGGTCTCCTCCAATATTCTCTACCATTACATACAATTCCAGATTTTCACCAACTGTCGGGTTGCCATCGTAACTCACGTTAAGAATACTGATATTAACTCCCGGAGCAGGTTGTACCGCAATTGAAAATGAGAGCACATCCATGTTATCTTTAGAATCCCATGCCATCAAAATGAACCAATGACTACCGGCTTCCAGTGAATTGATTTCAAAGGTTTTAATTTCTGAAAATGATTGGTTTTCAAAATAGGCTTCTTGATTCAATATGAAAGTCCATCTGGTATCATAAATTGAATCCAAGTCATCATAAGAATTAGTCAGATTAACTGTAATTGTTTCATCCGCTCTAGCGGGTTGTTCAGCTGAAATCATAACATCATTTGAGTAGATATCTGGGAGAATTGTCGGACCTGCACCGTCAAGCACTAAAATTATCCAATCGTTATGCACGGAGTTACCAGCATCGTCTACCACCATCAGATGAAGAGTGTAAGTTGTCGCAGGTTTTGACTGATGACGGTCTTCAATATCTAGATTCATATTGTTCACATTGTCGCCTTGAGGGAAGCGACTTTGGGCAAACATCTGATTCCAATCTACGTGTCTCCATTCACTGGTTCGATTACTGGTAATCTCAATTGTCGTATCCAATCCTGAATCGTCTGAGGCTGAGATGTTAATTTCCAAAATATCCTCGCTTCCGATTTCAATGATGCCGTCACTAGTATCGATTGTAATCTCTCCATTATTTGTAGATTGAGCTGTAAACGAGGCTTCCCAAGTTGGAGATACTCCATCGATTACGATATTTTCGAACCACTGACTAGTTGAGCCGAAATGATCAGCGCATTGCACCACTGCGCTTAGTACATCTCCATGACTGTAATTATACTCTGATGGAGTAATTGATACGAAAGGTTGGTCACTAGTTAGGACGATTGTTCCATTATTACTAAATGTCCAAATTATTTCAGTATCATCTAGATGACTATCAACGCAATTTACCTCGTAAGTAGTTGCTTTATCTAGTGCGATCTGTGAACTACTACCCAAACGGTTTGCAATTATGTTTGGAGGCATATTTGTTCCAACACTTATTCTGATGTCACTAGCAACTGGGACTGCACTTCGATTAATTGTGAATTGATTTGGTGCGCCATCTATTACATCCTGCATAGCAGAATATCTGTATTCGTAAGGCGTTGGTAAAGATATAGTCAGAGGAACTTCCTCAATCAACCCTCCAACTCTTGGCACGTCGATAAGACGGTTTGTACGTCCATCTGTTTGGCCTACCAAATCGACGATTTCTGTCCAACCCCAAGTCCCATTGAGATCACCTATTGGACCCGGTACAGGGGGTCTAGGAATGATTGTTACATTGCTGGTCTCGAATGCTTCGTGGTCTAGGATACAACATCCTGCTAATTCTGAATTATTCCAAGGTCGGTTGAGTAAATATGTAGAGAAAGTATCTACTTCAGATTGGTTGATATTTCCATCATTATTACCGAGATA
>DAMG01000037.1:8921-9200 GCA_002497025.1 Euryarchaeota archaeon UBA126 | reverse complement strand
AATCATCTATCATGTTCCCATGGTGGATTTCTTGGAACTATGTCCGAAAATAACAGGAGGGTACTGGAGACTGGTGAACCGACCGGTGAAGGAAGGCTGGGTGCAGATGGATCCGGCCAGTGGAGAAAACAGTCAACAACGCACTGCGCGCCTATTGAAGGAGCGAGTTCGCCAATCTTTGACTGAAGATTGTACCGACAGGATGGATAAAATGGACGATGCATTTGCTGGACTGTTTGCTGATCCGGTCGATCGAATTCTTGGCCTGCTATCCGAACG
>DAMG01000037.1:2429-8602 GCA_002497025.1 Euryarchaeota archaeon UBA126 | reverse complement strand
GTAAGCGCTGAGATGCCTATGACGGCAGCCGTGCGAGAGGATTGGCCGCCTTGTTTCGAATCTGCAGTGGCTGAATTGAGTCAGGGCATCAATGTCAATCACACAGGTCGAGTATTTTTGGCCGCTATGTCAAGAGCGATGGGGCACACACCAGAAATCACTTGCTCGTTTTTTGCAAACGCTCCCGACTACAATGCCGAGACCACGTCATACCAAGTAGGTCACATCTACGAACACCAATACACACCTCACGGATGCTCTGCACTGAAGACTGGTGCGCGCTGCCCTGTAAACCCGGGGGACGACCGTTTGTGTGATCAAGAGTGGATGAATCACCCGCTAAAATATCTCAGAGCCAAGCAACGAAGACGATACCAGAATGAAGGTCATTCGTCTCAATCCGAAGACGTCAAAGAACGCACCGAAGGTGCGTCTGAAGCGAGCAATCCTGCCGATTCTTCATAATGGGGAAGGGCTCATTGCGCTTCGCAACGGAGGCTTCCAGTATGGTGCGGACACTCGTTATCACTATTGACAGAGACAATGATCTCGGTGTTAAAGCTGGAATTAGAGGACCCGTAATCGGACGTAAAGCGACCTTGACTGCGGCCCTAAAGCTAGGTATTGCTGACCCAGAAGAATCTGATACAAACGCGATTCTAGGGGCACTTCATCATCATGACCGTCTGAATGAAAGGAATGAAGGCGATGATGAGATTGAGATTGCGATTCTAACTGGAGATGTTCGAGTGGGCCCTCGGTCTGATCGAGCAATCGCTAGCCAACTCGACGAAGTGATTCAGGAATTTCAACCAGATACGGCTGTATTAGTCACCGATGGAGCAGATGATGAGGCATCGCTACCTATCCTAACCTCTAGAGTCAGAGTTGACCATGTTGAGAAAATAATCGTTAGACAATCAAAGGGGATTGAGAGCACTTACTACTACATCGCCAAGGCTATCGAAGACCCTCGTTGGAGGGCCCGTCTACTGGTCCCCGCGGCCTTGTTTTTGATTATCTTCGGGCTTGGATTGATTTTGCCAAATGGTGCTGTTCTAATCGGGGCCATGCCATTGATTATTGGAATCTGGATTCTTGCCAAGGGTTTGGGTTGGGAACACCAATTGGAGCGACTGATGATAGATATGAGGGAAAGCGCTACTGGAGGAATTTGGTCTTCTTTGTTATGGGGATTATCGATTGTTTCGGTGCTATTTTCGATATTGACTTTCTATTCCGTTTTCTACGGCGACCCTACAGAATTGAATACCTATGTTTTGGATACATTCACTCGAATTGATTCCTTCGACTTGGACGCAGTGAATCGAGATTTTGCGGTGTGGATAATCGCAATCGACCAAGCGTTGACTTGGATTCTAGTAGCGGCTTTCTCCTTTGTCCTATCACTTGGTGTTCTACGTTGGAAGGAAGGTTCTTTCACCGGTCAAAGTATGCTTCTGCTAGGGTTCGGTGCAGTAGTCTATTCAATCACCAAGGCTGTTATTGAGGTCACACTAGCTGAGTTGGGGGGTGGAGATTACGACATCACCGCAGGCAATGTCTCAGACACCTGGTTCTTCCCAATTATCGCGATCGTCTTCTACTATCTCCTGAAGACTGCAATTGATTCGGTTACTGCGGAAACTGATGACGATGGAAGTAATCGGTACTGGGGTATCTAACTCTCGTAAGTTATCTCAACACCACACGAGGGGCAGGTTACCTTGATTGGACGAATATCCGGAATACCAAGAGGGGCAGAACAATTAGTGCAGACAATCGCTTGGTTGACCTGCTTCTGTCTTTTTTTTCCTTCATGGCTCGGGTCATAAGATACCCTGAATTTTGATACATCGGATACGAATGTTGGAGAATCGTCTCCTGTATTTGATTTATTGCGTGAGAAAATCGACTTTCGTTTTGATGGTTCGACGGGAGGTGCCGCACCAATTTGGTTTGTTGAAGACTCTGGGTTTACCGAATCTAATTCTATCTGAACCTCTTCTGAAGAGATTCCCAATTCGCTCGCTACCCTATCTATGGCTAAGGTCAGTTCATACTCGTCAAGACCCATTAATTGCTGTAGTTTGACAGCAGGAATCTTACTCATTGTACCCTCTCAATTTGTGCGAATGATTTCGCCCATATGAATCTCCACTATTGCGGCTTCATTCAGAACCCAAGGATGAGTCTAGGAAACTCGCAACTATCTCACCCTCACCCTTGACCAATTGCTCTGCAACTGTTGACTTGGAAAGACCGAGCTTGTCTGCTAATTCTCGAATGGATGTACGCTTTGGCGCCTCATACCAGCCACTTTCATGTGCTAGTCGTACAACTCGGTGTTGTTGCAAAGTAGGGCCCTTCTGAACCAAACCCTCCGAGCCCTTCGCAGAGGTTACACGCTCAACGGAAATCTTAGTCCGGACATCCGACAGGAATCGAACCATTGATTCATGGCGGCCTGCGATTTGTAACACCAAGCCATTGGCCGTGAAGTTTGAACCAGCAAGTATCGCTAAATCTCCATCATGGAAATAATGGCCAACAAAATCAGATGAAAATTCCAGAACAACGAGATGGTGAGTTAGGATATCAGATTGCCACTCTTCGAGGATCTGGACAACGCGAATACCATCGACATAAGTCCCATCGCGTGGACAATTGCCATCGATGGTAATACACTCAACCATTATTCGCAGGTTCCCATCTACCATACCAAGCATCGAACGGAAGTCCCAAGAAATGCACTGCAAGCCTGCTTGGGCTCTAGAGTCGTGCTCGATAGCAGAGAATGCGCACTCTACTCTGACCGCTCTCATGTGGTTGCCTCGCAACCCTCAGTCCCCCCTTGGAGTTTTCAAGGTGCTCAATACTGGTTGCGAGGGAAAGGATGGCGATATGCCATCCAAACCCTCGGTCATTGGAGTTCACTCCTCAGACTGTTTTCTCACTGCATCCTCTGAGGCTACGATTGCCCTCGCAACTTCAGGTGAATAACCGGTTTCGACTAATCTAAGGTACTGGCTGTCATCCTCTACCTCGGCCTTACTAGGAATCTGTATAGCTTCAGTCTTCACCTTCCATAGTTCGTCCTCGTCTCGCATAGAATTCATGACGTCTCGTGTATTATCTCTAACTCCGGCTTGACCACGGCGTTCTGAGCGGCGCTGTAGAACTGCCCCCAACAGTACAATTAGAGCTAAGCCCGAAATTGCTGCCATCAGGACAGGTGAATCGGTGATTGTCTGAACAATTCCTCGAGGTAATGATTTGTCTTCAATTGAATCTTGACAGCCGTCGCCATCGATATCTGTTTCCTTTGTAGAAATCCAAGCGATTGCTCCATGGGCGCACTGATCTCTGGTGTCCGGCACTCCATCGTTGTCATCATCAAGATCGTATTCATCCATGCAGCCATCGCTATCATGGTCGATTGTTATTCGAGTGCTGGTAGGGCATGCATCCTCGACGTCGAGGACCCCATCACCATCATCGTCGAGGTCTTCGGTTGCATCTGCACAACCATCTCGATCACGGTCGGAATTAAGCGACGATACCCACCCTGGATTCGGATTTGTTTCACAATTATCCTCCGATGATTCAATTCCATCGTTATCCAAATCTGTATCTTCTCCACGGTCATCACAACCATCCATATCTGCATCAACTAGGTTTGGACTCGAGCTGCGAATACAAGAGTCTTCGAAGTCTAGGAAACCGTCGTTATCATCATCATCATCTTCCTCTGTATCGTGACAACCGTCTCTGTCCCAATCATTCAAAGTTGTGGATTCCCATTCGGATTTTCCTGAGATGCAAGAATCCTCGATATCAATTACGCCATCCGCATCGACATCGGCATCCTCGTAGACATCATTGCAGCCGTCTCCATCTTGGTCACTAATCTCATTTGAAGTCCAATCTAGCATTCCATATGGACAGGAATCCTCTCTATCTAGAACCCCATCATTATCGTCGTCTAGATCTTCCTCATGATCTTGACAACCGTCAGAATCGTGGTCATAGGCTACTCCTGTCCAACCTATTACTCCTGTTGGGCAGTCATCATATACATCGAGATAAGGATCATTGTCGTCGTTATCATCTTCATCCATGTCTCGACAACCATCACCATCGTGATCGGTTGAGAATGTATTCCAGTATTGCGCGCCTTCCGGACATAGGTCTTCGTGGTTTAGAACCGCGTCACCGTCGATATCAGTATCTTCCAGAATATCGTCACAACCATCGAAGTCTGCATCGACTCTATCTGGATTCATTACACCGGTTGGGCATTCATCTAGAGAATCCTCTACTCCGTCATTATCATCATCGACATCTTCTGATTCATCTTTACAGCCATCTCCATCATAATCAGTCATGGCAGTAGATTCCCAGCCACTCTCACCGAACTGGCACAAATCATATTCATCCAAGATTCCGTCTTGATCATCGTCATTCCAATCATTGTTATTCACTAGATTGATTCTTACCAATTGCTCGGCAGTTGCAAACTGATCTGAGGAAGATTGTATATTGACTACAACATCAAACGACTGGTCTTCATTGACTTGCCGTATATCTGGGGCTCGGATTAGTAAGTTGACCTCTTCCGAGGTGCCCTCTGCAATCGAGGCCGTGGGTTGATAATTATCACCGAATCCAGCGGTAATGTCCCATAGATCAAGTGTGCCATCTACATCAATTGTAACGATATCGACCTCACCAGGAATTTGGATTGCACGAAGATTCATTTCCACTTCTATCGATTGATCCGGTTGAATCGTAACGTAGCCAGTTTCGGTTGGTTCCAGATTTAGTGACATATCGTATAGATCTTCACTCCACATACAAACATCCCACTTGTTAACTAAAAATTCGTCATCAGTGCAATCATTTGCTGTCCAAGCGATTGTTCGCTCCGGCCAAGCGAACTTGACAATAGGCTGGGCGCTAGCATCGAATTCACTTCCAAATATTCCCATCAAATTATTTGTACTGGCTGTGATTGTTCGGGTATTCACCACACTATATGCCTGAGTAAGATAACGATTCAATGGTAATTCCTCCAAGCCATTCATCACTGGAGATTGGATTCGAGTCCAGCGAAGTTCAACAACATCAGAATCCCACTTTGCACCTGTTTCAAACCAAGTGATATGAATCGAATCATCTCGGTCGAAATCGACCCTTGGATTTGCCCCCCAAATCAGGTTAGAGGAAAGTACTGCAGTGTCTTTCACAGTAGATACTTCTGACAAAACGAGACCGTTGGGCTCTCCGTCAAGTTCACCCTGTCTGTCTGGATCAAGTTGCATATAGTGCAGTTGACTTGGTCCATCTTTGGAAGGGAATTCGCTTCTTCCATCGATCCAAACAATGTGGATATTACCGTCCTCGTCTACATTGACATCTGGATTTAACGCCCATCCGTGGCCTTTGGAGATTTGAGTATCATTGACCAGCACTAGGTGGCCAACAGTATCCCAGCCACCACCATCTTCTCTCCAGTACCAATCGGTATCTGGTCCGATATCTTCCTGATATTGACCTGTATTTTCATCAATAGTGTGTCCTGAATCTCCCACGGACCAACTTGACCTTGGATTCGAGAGAATTGAGTAAGGGTTCAAGACAGTGAGGAATGTATTGGTCGCCCCACTTCCTGTTGTTATGTTGATTATTGCGCTCACCATATTGTTCATTTCTTCGGTGTATGAAGCAATTGGAAGTTGTACGTTATCGATCCAAGCTGAGTCATTTCCATGAGACACTGAACCGTCCTTGACATACTTCCAGGTGTATGTGTGATATCCTGGTGAAACCGTTGCTGTATAGGTGCCGTTACTTTCTCCAGACCAAGCTGAGGTAAACGAGCTTCTCGAGCAATTTGGGTTATCTATACAGAACAAAAGATAGTCGTAGTTTGCCTCGCTAGATACGGAATAGTTGAATGAGATAGTACCCGATGCCATTGCTCCAGCATATTCCAAAGTTGAGTATTGATTGTGAGTGAGGTTAGCTGATTGCGCAGTGTAATTTCCATCAATAATTCGATCACTCTGGGCGAACCACCAGTAGTTGCTCGGGCCGGCTTGAGTCCATCCATTAGCGATATAACCGACTTCGAAATCTCCGTGGAATTCAGTTAATTCTTCAGTGGGATA
>DAMG01000037.1:0-2056 GCA_002497025.1 Euryarchaeota archaeon UBA126 | reverse complement strand
CGTGTGTGTATACCGATATTGTTCATGTCAGGACATTGAGCGAGGTTCATCATGTGGTAGCGTACGCTTGTATCTTCGTAGGTATTGGTATTTGGACCATAAGAAGTAGTACCAGCAACAGGAACTGGAGTTATGCCTGCTTGTAAGCAAGCATCGTGTGCCTCGTCTATACTTTGGTAATCGTCGGCATTAAGAGCCGGTGAGCCTCCAAATGGACCCTCGTCAGATACTGGAAGAATCAGTTTGGTGGCGTTTGGATTCCAAGCGTGATCGATAGCAGTTGCAGGGTTCCCCGGCATCGAACCTGATGAATCTCTCCAAGATTCACACACCCATGTAGAACCTGGTCCCCACATCTCAGAGTTGTAGCCCCAATCGGATGGGATTGATAGTGCTGAACCATTGAACATGACTTCTGTCAGAGGTCTGATTCCACCACTTGTATCTGTGACGTTTTGGCCAAGATAGGTCGAACGTGGTCCGTTTGAACCATCGTCACCTATTGTGATTGCATTAGCGCAATTAGTATGTTGATTAGCGTTATGCATATTTCCACTGAGTGTGTATAAGGTCTCAAGAACGGTGATATTAGCAGCTTCAAGCATTGGCTTGATTCCAGCAAAGTTCTCGCCTGTTGTCAGAATTCCACCGTAGAATACTGCGCACATATCGGCCCACTCGGTTGTCATTGAACCTGAAGAGTCGAGGAGTCCAACGTACTCAACTATCGAACCTCTTGTATCTTCCCAAACGATAACAGCAGTGTTGTTTGCACCTATACTAATTGCTGGATTGCCTCTATGACCTAACGCCGGTGTGACCATTGTTGAATTGATCAGAACTTGGAAGCCATTGTTTGCATCATGGGAAAGCATACAGTAGTAAATTAGGGGACTACCGAAGTACAAGCCCTGTGGATCGTATGTATCGACCCAGACAATGTGGACTGCATCGAATGAATCTACAGCAATATCTGGGGAATTACGAGTTCCGCTGCCATCGGCAACGGTATGAGATGCAATAGTCATGTTCTGTATATCACCAGAGGAACCGTCTAGGTCATCCTCTGAAGGATCCAATAATGTGTAGAGAATATCCGTATCAGTGACTTCCCAAACGATGTGTGCTCTACCTTGTGAATCGATTACCATAGAAGGGCCAGAGAGTGATGAGGCATTGGAACCACCAACCTGTGTAGTCGAAATTAGAACCGTGTCGACGCCAGTGGAAATCTGAATTAATGCATACCTTAGAAGTGGTGTGCTAGTGTTCTCAATCCAAACAAGGTGTATCCTGTTCGAGTCATCCATTACCCCCATGACATCGATAGGATTGTTTGCATTCAGGTTGGTAAGTAGAGTCTGAGCGTCGCTATCATCGATAGTTCCGTTCGCCGTTGGAAACCGAGTCGGTTCATTTGCCAACTCATCTGCCTCACCGGAAGCGGCTAACAGCGATGGTGCTAGAAGAGCACTCAGCATTAGCAAAGCAAGGGTTGCAGCGAGTTGTGATCGCTTGATTTCGATTCTGTTGTTTTCGGCGGTCAGAGTGGGGGTTAGGCTTGCGACCATAGGGTTCGAGAGCCTTGTGAGCACATAGAGGGGGAGCCGGACAGGTCCGAATAACTGTAATTTTAGAGGTATTTATGGCATTATCACTGAGATTGTGAGGCGCGCTTTCGACGAATGAAATCAGAATAATTACCAGGCCAAATCCACATACTTCCATCGGCCGGTAATTCCCAAATCGTATCACAGATTTTGTCTAGGAAAAATCGATCGTGGCTGACTGTAATTATACTTCCATCATATTCTACCAAAGCCTCCTCTAGAGCCTCTTTGGCATCGGTGTCCAAATGATTTGTAGGCTCATCGAGAAGCAGTAGATTGTTCTCTTCGAGTAGTAATTTCAGGAGGGCTATTCGGGCCCTCTCCCCTCCACTTAATTTTTCTAACTTAGTTTCCACCATTTCACTGGTAAATTGGAAGCGGCCAAGTAGAGCCCGAATATCTCCATAATCCATCCTTGGTTTGAGGGCTCTAATCTGGTCTACCGG
>DAMG01000041.1:59748-59896 GCA_002497025.1 Euryarchaeota archaeon UBA126 | reverse complement strand
ACATTCAGGAGTTACTCCTGGCCCTTCAGGGCACAGGATTCCCCCCATTGATTCAGCGTAATCTTCACCGTCATTTGAGCAGTAGAATGCGTAATCGTCGTCTCCGTCATCGTCGTGTCCATCATCACCGTGGTCGTCGTCACCGTGG
>DAMG01000041.1:45127-59373 GCA_002497025.1 Euryarchaeota archaeon UBA126 | reverse complement strand
TCACCGTGGTCGTCGTGGTCGTCATCGCCGAGATTGTCAGATTCGTCTGAACCATCTTCACAATCAGCGTATCCATCGTCGACCCAATCCATCGGGATTGTCTCCCCTGATCCACAGACAAATTCATCCTCACCTGCGAAATCTAACCAAACTGGAATCGAGGTTTTTGGAAGAGTCTCATCCACCTCGATGACTATTGCATCTCCCCACATCACTTCGTAAGTTATTGATGAGGTCGCAGAGCCGTTTTCGGTTTCCATGCTCATGGACATAAGGTCTTGATTCTGATCTATGTGAATGGTCATAGTAATCTCTGTTCCACCCTCCGTATACTCCATTGTCATTGTCTGGGTTTCCATATCATCACTCATAGTGATTGTAATTACTGCGTCTTCTGGTAAGTCACCATCATCATCATCCCCATCATCATCATCTCCGTCATTGAAGAGTCCGCCTTCATTGAAGAGTCCGCCCTGTTCTGCGATTACCTCCAAAACATTGGGAGTTGCATCTCGAGTTTGATAGGAGCCGGTTGTTGCCTCTCCTTGAACCATCATTCCGCCCACCAACAGGTGGACATTGACAACCTCGCCGACCTGCACATGAGTATATTCCATTTGCAATAACCCTACGATTGAAATTGAGTTGTGAACATAGACGGAGTCATTGTCAAGATCCGCCATTACAATGTCCTCTATCTCGACATCCATCTGCATCCCCAAATCTTGGTTCCACTCGCTCGATGAAATCGACTGAGAGTATCCTGCCTTCGGACTCTCTTCTAGCATATCTTCGATACTTCCCATATCAGTCATGGCCTCGATGAAAGTCTCCGTGGTGGCCATGTAAATACAGTCTCCAACTAACTCGGCCGTGGCGTTTTCTTCGTAATTGGCTGCATTTTCGTCCATACATCCTAAGACATCGTCAACAAGTTCTTCCAAATCTTCACCAGAAAGGCAACCTGCCATTGGAGTGGCAATCAAAATTAGGCTAGCGAGTAAGGCATACGCGCGATTCATTGAACCATTGCAGGAAAACCCCACTTATCAACACAATGTCGGCACATTAGATGAAAAATGGTGCAGGGGACAGGATTTGAACCTGCGAAGCACTACGCACTGGGACCTAAACCCAGCCCCTTTGACCGCTCGGGAACCCCTGCTTAACATCCGGCCGTAAACTCAAGGTCAAGAATCCAACGGTAGCCAGTTCTTACCCCAAAGAGGTGATAACGGGAGCATTGGGCGATGCGATTCAGGGGTGCACATGTCACGCATAGGTGTTCTTGGACTGGGCAATTGGGGTACTGCACTAGCAAAGGTCTGGTGTGAAGACGGGCACAATGTGATGGGTTGGACAATCGAGGCAGAAGTATACGAGTCCTTGATGACCAGCAATATCAACGAAAAGTACCTACCAGGACACGAGATTCACAGTCTAGACTCCACCATGGAATTGTCCGATGTTACAGATACTTGCGAGATTCTTGTCTTAGCACTACCCAGTGGTGTAATTCTCTCAGTTGTTAATGAACTGATTCCTTTACTTCGACCTTCTCATGTTTTGATTGATCTGGCGAAAGGATTAGCCCCAACATCGGAGAGTGAATCGGGTATGATTTCTCGTGAGATTGAAGACCGACTTTCCGCCGCAGGTAAATCCAATCCTGTGGTTGTACTAACTGGCCCCACAATCGCTCCCGAAGTAGCTCGAGGAGTAATGACGACTGCACTAGTTGCCTGCCATGATAGATCGGTTGCCGATAGAATCGCAGAGCGACTTTCGACTGAATCACTGGTTCTTACCGCAACGAATGATGTTGAAGGTGCGGAATTATGGGGGGCTTACAAGAACACGGTTGCCCTTGCTTGTGGTTTAGTCGATGGTCTAAGAGATGGAATAGGCGGTGACAATCTCAAAGCGGCCTTGGTTCTTGCAGGATTCTCAGAAGGGATTACTCTGCTTGACGCAATGGGTGCAAATTCGGGAACAGCCTTTGGACCTGCTGGAATCGGAGACTTGTACGTGACTGCAACTAGTCCACGCTCAAGAAACCGAACGCTAGGAGAGAAACTTGGTTCTGGAAAATCTCTCGAACAGGCTCTCGCAGAGATGCATATGGTTGCTGAGGGAGTTAGAGCGACTAGGATGTTCCTTAACCGAGCAGAGAGATTAGATATTGAGGTGCCATTCCTTTCAGCCTTGGGTAACCTCCTTGATGGAGAGGAAGAGGTTTCAACTGCTGTTCGACGAATGGTAGAAGCTTACGAAGCTTAGCTTAATCGAGCAACTTAATTTATCCAAGAGGGGATAAGTACGTCCCTCCATAATGGGGCATTAAGATATTCTTCTTCGGTGAAAAACGACCTTGCATATATCGAAATGAAATCAATGATTAAAACAACCATGTAAATGATAATTAGATATGCAAATACCTTATCATATTGTAAAAATCTAAGATACAAATCGATGTAATATCCAATTCCTCCTGCACCGACAATACCGATTACAGTACCAGAACGGAAATTATATTCAAACATGAATATCGAGTGAGAAATTAGATCATTTGCGGCTTCTGGAATAACGACGTTAACTGCTACTTCCCAACGACTCAAGCCTATTGCATTCGCCGCATCCAAAGGAGTTTTTGTCAGACCCTCAATTGATTCATACTGTAATTTCCCAAGATATCCCACGGTGTAAATAGTCATTGCGAGAACACCTGCTAAAGGACCTAGACCGACTAGAATAACCAAGAAAATAGCCCAAATCAATGCAGGAAGGCTTCTACATGCTGAGATAAGAAAGCGGGTAGGGTAAGATATCCATCGAGGACTTAGATTTCTTGAAGCCATTATCGATAGCGGGAGAGTTAATACCATTCCAAAGACTGTTGCAACAAATGCAATCTTTAGCGTTTCAATAACTCCCTTCCAAGCGGTTGAGCAAGTGAAATCAAAAATTGGTTGGGCAGTACAAACAGGGTATGTTTGAGGCTCTAGAACGCTCATATCTGGTGGCCAAAGAGACTGAAAGAAGAATCTGACAAGATTATCTGGGCCACCTGCTAATCTACCCCAGTCGCCAACCATTCCGTTCAGAATTACAATTGCAAGCAAAAGGAGAATCCATAGCACCAGAGCCATCTTTTCGCCATCTACTGCTATCTTCTTCATGAATTCAACACCACAGCTTTTGGTTTGGTAATGAATGGATTCAGTCTTCCATCATCAATAACTAGGAGGCGATTTGCCATTGACTTGGCTCTAGAAATATCATGCTCGACAACGATTAATGCTGAATTATTATCTCTCACGTAGCTTGTCACGCTTTCCAAAACCATAGCCAATGTTTCTTCGTCTAATTCACTCAAAAATTCATCCGCTAGAATTATACTTGGTCGCTGAGCCAATGTTCTGGCCGTTGCGACTCTTCTCTGTTGGCCACCGGACAATCTCCTAATTGGTTCTCTTGACTTTTCCTTAAGCCCCATTTGTTGAATTGCATCGGTAACTCGGTCCTTTCTTTCCTTCCGATCATTAGTTCCAGCTCGAGCGCCCAACATTACATTGTGCCTAACACTTGCATGACGAACTAAACCCAATTTTTGTGGAATATACCCTAGTGAGCCACGGAGAGGTTTCGAGGGGATTTCTGCACCACACACTTTAATCGAACCGGAAATTGGACGTATTAGTCCCGCAATTGTAGCGAGTAAAGTGGACTTCCCGATACCCGAAGGACCCGCTATGGCCACTATTTCACCAGGAAATATTTCGAGATTGGGGATACTGACTAAGGGTGATTCAGTTTCATATCCGATTACTACATCTTCGAGGGCGACAATCGAATTTTCTGAATCCATATTCTCGGACAACTCCAAAGCCCCCCTGTAATTTAGGCGCCCCTAAACCAATATATGGTATTGATGGGTTTAGTGATAACAAAATATCTTATGAATCGACTAACTTATATCGATTCTTGTAAGAAGGAATAGGCTCCGGGTACAACACTTACCACCTCAGATAGCAAGCCAAGATGTTCTTGTGAATTTATTCTAACAATCCCTGTGCCATCGAGTATATTGTTTAGAATTTCATCACCACAGATTTCCTTATCAGTATCTGGATTTACCTTGTGAATAGAAATATCGTAACAACCAGTATATGTTCCAAATCCAGGTCTAGAATAATTCTCTAGATACATCTGATAATTCAAACTAACTAAGGCGTTGAGAACAGTGGCTCTACTTCTGGAATCAAGAGTCAAAGGGTTGTACATTACAGATTCACTCGGAGACACACCGACTTGACCCAAAGACAGGTACTGATCAATTTCCATGCACCAATCTTGATTTTCTTGATCTTCTTGATTACAATTTTCTTCCAGTGCATCTTCTCCGACGAATGCTATTTCACTTACATTTTCGGATAGGCAGCTAATCGCGCCTGCCTCTCCCATAGGAGTACTTGTGGATGAAAGAAGAGATGATTGATTTCCGAAATAGCCACGTATTGTTTCGAGAATATCGAGATTTTCTTCATCGGGCGAATAATACTCATTTTCAATTAGATAATGAATAGGAAGAATGGTGTGAATTGGAGATTGAGAACCGGTGAAGCAAGATACTCTTCCCTGCATCATTTCGAACGGATCAGTGCTAGATTCGTTGTCTGAACTTGCTGTAGCCAATTCTCCTGAATTTGAGACTAAGGCCATAGAATATCTTTCAGTCAGTTCGTCTTTGTTTTGTATCGCTCCTAGAACTGATAGATTATGTGATTTCCATCCAATTAACGAAGAAGAAGAAGAGAGGAATCCAATGTGAGCCTCACCTGTTTCAAGTGATTCAATCATTTCTGATTGAGAATAAACATAGTGAATTGAAACATTTATTCCTAATTCTATAGATAGATATTCGGCTAAATGGACCGGGTCACTATTGGTTTCTAATTTTGATTCATCTAGTTCAAAGGCAACAATCAATTCTTCTATTGTTATTGTTATTGGTTCATTTCCATTATCTGTATAATAAGCTGAAATCCCAGGGATATTTGAAACCAGAGGTGTGTATATACCAAGATGAGATTCAGAATCTGTAGAAACTACACCCTTTGTCCCTAGTGTGTTGTAGAGAATTTCGCTATAATCCTCGTTTGAACTAAAGTCAATTAGAAAATCCGTAAGTTCACTGATTACTAAATCGTCATCAAAATTAGAATGAGTCATGAAAACATCACTGGGGGTCCTCGCAAATGGTTCGAGAGAAACATATCTCGAGGTATCCAAACACCATTCTTCGACATTATTTCCATTTTCTGTGGTGCAGTATTGAGAGACCGTGTTATCCTTCGCAAATGCAACCTCACCGGCCCCATCTGAAAGACATCGTAGAGCACCTGAAAACCCATAGTACTGTGTGCCAGGCTCCGGAATTGATGAGTTTTCGTTGAAGAATTGGATAATTGTATCTCTTAGAGATTCGATATCATTTGGATCACCAATTACATTTGCATACCCTAATCCAAGGAAGAATCCCATTGGAACCATCATTCCTGTTGAGTGTAACCAACCCGTATGACAGGAAGTTTTGCCTTGCATCAGTGAGAACGGATTTGTTAGCGGATCATCATCAAAATATGCTTCAGCGATGTCGCTATCGTCGAGAACCCAAGCGAGAGAATTGTAGTATGTCCTGCCGTCTGATTTTTGGTCAGCTGCAAAAGCCTGCAAACCGTATTGATTCCATCCGATCCAAGCAGCACCGCTATCCAATAGAGCGATATCGGCATTTCCAAACCTTAGCGCCTCGAGTATCGCTGCTTCTGAATCAACGGCATAAATTGTAAAATCAAATCTACTGTTTTGGGTAAGAATATCTGCCAACATCTCAGGACTAGTTTCTGACTCAAGCATACCTTCGGACACTTCGAATGCCAGAACTATGGGAGTTCTTGTTTGATTATTTGATTCCTCAGAATCACTCAAACAACCAGATAAGCTGCTAGATAGCAGGATAACGGTGTAGCAAATGACCAGTATTTTGTGATATCCTTTTGTTGGCATTGAACAAAACCTCTGTCAACCTGACTGTTGGTCAGGATGATTATTATTCAATGTTAGTCCTGAAAAAAAAAACATAATTTTCAATTTAATATTGGTGTTGACAGGGGAACCTGTGATGTGTACAGATTGCTCCTATATGACGCTGTTAGAGTTCCCCCTGCCAACGGGTATTGCCAATGCTATTGGCTAAGGTTGTTGACAGGGGGCCTATTGGCGTTCGAATACGGAATTCGAATGTAGGTGTCAGGCGCTGATACGCCCCCTGCCAACTGTTTTGTCTTATCGACTGGTTACGTATTTCATTGGAGAGTTCCAATGTCTTCGGCTGTGATGCCAAATGCATCCCAGACTGGCTGTAGATAGGAGCGGATATCCGCTTCATAATCTGCTGTAGCGTCTCCATCATTCTTCAGATCGAAGATTTGGAGAATCTTGTCATTGTAGTAATTAGCATACCATCCAAAAGCCTCGCACTCCTCCTGCGACATTCCCTCGTGCTGAGCGTGTGTCACTGAATTATAGCATCCAGTGAACTCCTCTCCATCTGGATCGTTTGCAGATGTGTAGTTCTCTAGATACATGTATGCCTCGCAGGATGCCTGTGAGCTATCCGATGAGACCGTGTGAGAGACCATGTTGTAGCAGATCGACGTGTACTCGGCGACATATGCCTCAATTACCCTGTAGAAGGCGTGGCCCTCTGCCTGGTGCTTGTCATAGTCTGAAGTATCTCCAGCAGCTAGGTCGTCTGTCATCTTCGATGCGTACCTTACGGAAGCCTGTGAGTAAACGATTACAATATTCTTCAGAACCTCGTCACGTGCGTCGACTACTCCTTGCATATCCTCATTCTGGAGTGCAGTCAAGCCAGCGTTCATTGCGGCTAGAGTAGCGATGTTTGTAGCATCACCAGTCCCAAAGTTGCCCCCTCTCTTTGCAGCGGTTGCATATGGTCCACATCCATCGTAATCATGGTTGGAATCGTCAGGACCATGGTAGAAAGCCCATCCTTCATCCCAAGCGTGTTGAGCGTCATCTGCTCCCCAGTTTCCTGCTTCCGCCTTGATGATTGCAGCGTTGAGTTCATGGATTGCATAAGCAGTCATTACACCATTCTGGATTCCCTTTTCTACTGCTTGATCTCTGACTGTGTCAGATTCTCCCTCGAAAGGACCTGTGCCATCAATAGCTGCGGATACGAAGTCATTCCATGAGCCGTCTGCATCATAGTATGCGTCGTATGCGTGGTTCTTGCCAGAAGCATCTGCGAAGCCCATGAGGGTCCTGTAGGAACCGTCGGACTTCTCGGCGTGCTTTCCATCATCATAGATATCCTTCACACCGTCCCAATCGTATGCACCAGATAGGTCCTTAATATCGCAGACATCACCCATTAACATTCGGTGATTATCAACGTTGGAAGCATACGTGTATCCTCCATCTGCGTCATCAAGATCTACATCATCTCCTGCACAACCGGCAATCGCACTGCCGATTAATACTAAAGTCATCATTAAAGTCATTGTTCTATTCATAGTTCAGGTCTCCCTAAACCGGCCGGATAGCGATCTGTATATGAAATTTAGGGCGCCCTAAACTCTTGAATCATGCGTGGAAAATCGTCATATAACTGATGAGCAGTCAATTGAATAGGAGACGGGGATTTTTCTCATTTCTGTTGGCAAATATTGGTTCTAGTTAAAAGGAGAGGATTAGTCTTGAGAAATTTGGGGCATAGATTGGGGGCTTCTGGTACCAAAATGGAAAATACCATTGACGGTCTTATGAATTCATTAGAACAGGTAGATAATAGAAAATTCAAGTATTGGGAATTTGATATTAGAGAATCTCTGGATGGAATAATTTTTGTCTTTCATGATGATCAAATACTTGTAGATGGAGAATTAATCGAAACCGCCAAATTGAACTTCTCTGAAATAATGAAAGCAGGTGAGGATTTGGAGGTAAAGATACCTACATTTTCAGAAGTTGTTGCAATATTGGGTGACCGGAAAGAAGATGTCATGGTTGAAGTGAAAGAATTGAGAACTGATGCCGCTAGAAGAACCGTGATTACTGCGATTTCTAGTAAACCAAATTGGAAACTGATGGCTACTCCAAATAGATTCTTGGAATCTTTTCCTAGTGATTCCAGAGATTATTGGGAGAGATATACTCGAGATTTAGACGTAGAATTAGTTAGAGTTGGTCGCCATAAATTGGACCTTTTTAGCGCTTCTAAATCCTTTTTCAGGTGGAAATTTGCTCAATTTAAATGGTTTTTCGGGATTTAATAATGATGACTGTTTTGGATTATTTTTTCCTACAATTGATTATGAACCCCATTACTCACCCTAATGTTGAAGAAAATGGTCAATAATGATGAGTTAATTGTGGCGCTAAATAATGCTCTCGCTTGGGAATTGAGGGCTATTGCAATGTATGCTCACTATTCCGCATACGTTTCAGGGATTCATAGATTACAACTTTCGGTATTCTTCAATAATGAAGTAACAGAATCAATTGCGCATGCTTCAACCGTAAGATCCGCTATAGTGAAATTACACGGTAAGGCCACTACGGAGAGGGCAGAAGACCCTATTTTACACTCAATGGACTTCCGAGATATGTTGGAAGAGGCACACAAAACTGAGTTGAAAGCTAGCGAGACATATGGAAAAATTTTACCAATGGTTGAGCAAATTGGGGATAGCGAACTTTTTGATGCCCTGGAAGTTATTTACTTTGATGAACTGAGATCTGTAGAAGAATTGAGAATGATGCTTGGTTGAGATTTAAACATACTATCTATGGTTAGTTTAGGGTGCCCTAAACATTATCAAACAAACCGATTTCGGAGATGTATGGAAAAAACTAGTTGGGCTGGTTGGGCCAAAGCTAACAAAGCACTTTTGCTCGCTGGATTAGTGCTATCTGCGACCGTATTGTATCTCATTTTCGACATTAATTACGAACAATGTGATGATGAAGATAACTGTATTACAATCGCTTTTGAGGTACAAGATGACTATTTGTATTTTGGAAAAGAGAACCCTCAGCACTTGGCAGATAAAATGAGTGCTCTTACTGGTATGGATGTTGAAATAATGGCTGTATCGAATTCTGGCGCGATAATCGAGGCTATCAATAATGGGAATGCGGATATTGGCTTTGTAGATGGAGCGGCCGCTTGGCTTGCATGGGAAGTTTACGATTTGGACGTGCTAGCGGCCGAGTGGAAATTTGATCAAAGGACGTACTATAATGCGGCAGCTTGGGTGAAAAAGGATTCTGAAATCGCAGACGCATATCTAGATGATGATCCGGATACAGATCCTTTTGCTTTGATGAATGGAAAAACGTCTTGCCACACAGGATGGCTGAAAAGTGCTGGGATGTTGATTCCAATGGGATACTTGATTGGAAATGGGTATGCCGAGGTACGTGGAGATCCTGAAGAAATTACTTCACTACGAGACACAGTGACGCATTTCTTCAACGAAGATTCAAGCATACCAGATGGAGGCACTCAATATTCCGGATACAAGGGTGCAATGAAGTGTATGATGACTGATCGCGGAGACGTTGCTTTAGTCAAGGATACAGCATATATGCTCTACTGTGACGAAAATGAGGACGGAATTGCAGATGGCCCTGATTGGTGTTTAGATAGAGATGAGCTCGTTATGCTCGAACCATTTGGTCAAGCACCTAGTCACCCCGCTTTGTATAATCCCTCGACTATGAATGCCGAAATGGTCGAACTAATTCAAAATGCATTGGTGGATATGAATAATGATGAAGAAGGTACGAAGATACTCTCTGATGTCTTAAACACCGAGGGAATGGTTGCAACGAATGCTGACGATCACCTTGGTACATATGGTGCGGCTGTAGAGAACGTCCCTGGGATACAAGCATTTTTTGAGGATTGATTACAGGCCTCTATTAGCGTCCTGTCCCAGCGTCGAGGTTTCACAATGAGGGTGACCATTACAATCCTAATTTTATTGATAGTATCCCTATTTGCTGGATGTTTTTCAAACGATGGAGATGATTTTGAATGGGCTGACCCCCAAACAACAGATTGCAATTTAGCTAATGACTTGACTTGTACTAATTTGTTTCCGGGAACCGGTACGCCTCATCACTCCGAAGTAAATCCTCAAACCAACGAATTATGGATAATTTATCTCAGTGGAATGGTGAAAATTTGGCAAGATGATGAACTAATACAAGCTGGGGATCTAAGTGAAATTGTAAATAGATGCCATACAGAACAAGGATTGCTTGGATTTGCATTCGATGCTAACTATAATTCCACCAAACAACTCTTGTTATCATATGTGGAAAAAGGGAGTTGCGAAGGAGCGAATACCGCAGATCTTGTTCTAGCATCAGTTGTTGTTACTGATGATGTGATAAATTTGGACACGTTAATCGTCTTGAAAACCGTCGAACAGCCATACAGGAATCATAACGGGGGGCATTTACTTGGTTTGGGTAATGGAAAATACCTCTGGGGAATTGGAGATGGAGGTGGGGCTAACGACCCAGAAAAGAATGGGCAAAATTCTGAAAATTTACTAGGTACTATTGTTTACTTCCAATACTCAAACGGCGAGGTCAATCCGGTTATGAATTCAGAAAATGAAAACTCCTACATCTTACACTATGGTTTGCGAAATCCATGGAAATTCGACGTGGGCCCTAACGAGGAACTATGGATTGCAGATGTCGGACAAAATTGTTGGGAAGAAATTAATCTGGTAAACTTGGTAAACAAATCAAACCTTGGGTGGTCAGAAAAAGAAGGGTTCAGTGATTTTTTCGAAGGCGGGAGTTGTGAAGGAGGAGTTGTATCTGAAAATAACGAATATACAGACCCTGTCTTTGTCTATGGTCACAATAATGGAAATTGTTCCATAACCGGAGGCTTTTGGATTGAGAATACAATAATCTCAGACCAAGGTGGTTATCTGTTTGGAGACTTTTGTTCCGGTTCGCTATGGATTCTATCCAATGGTGTAAATAACACATGGAAAGAGACCTATCTTGGTAACGTAGGGGGACTAATTGTAGGGTTTGGAGAAGGGGCTAATGGAGAGCTTCTGGTCTTTTTCTGGACTGGAGAAATCATACAAATCACTCAATCCGCTGCCGCCGATAGCAATATCGTGTGAGACCTGTTCCAGTATTGTGATGAGACGCCAAGGCGTGCTTAGAATCGTGGTCATGATTACGATTATTGGACTGATGATTTCTTGGTTACCAATGGGCTACCAACAAGGTGGTCTTGATGATTCTCAAGACAGAAGAGAACAACTCGGCCCAGATGAGCCTACGCTTGAGGAGCGATGTAGCGTCCTTACTTTCGAGGATATGTTTGAGTATACTAAAGCAGTATTCAATTTCACTATTGCCAGTGATTGGAGCTCTGCCGAAATTGAAGCAGTTGCTTGGGTAAATGGGACTTTGGCAGATGATGTAAGACAGAGTTTAGATGAATATATTGCACAAATCTACCCAAGTGGCGATGATGGATGGATTTCTACAGACGAAAGAGAAGGGGTCAGAGCTATTGCTTCGGAGTGTGTTCAATACACGTTTACTAGAATGGGTATGCGTGATGGAAGTCCTCACAGAGGAGGTGACGGCACTGATTGGAAAAACACATCTTGGACCGAAGACGAGGTCCTGGTCGAAGAATGGAATCTAGTTCCTCCTCGACATTCGGAATCGAGAGACTGTTCAGGAATTGGTAGTAATAGCGATTGCTACGAGGTTCCGGTATATCCGGATAGTGACCGAGATTGCGATACCGACATAGATTCATCAAGCGGTCAAGATGAATGTAGAATGATGCTATGGCTAAATGCCACCATGACTATCTCCGGCATAAATGATCCAAGTGACTTCACAATAGCCTATAATGCCTCAAATATGAGTGGAGCGGAATATCACATCAAATTCCCCGTAACCGAAGGACTCCGACTAGATATGTGGGAGGAATGTGAAGGACGAGACGTGCAAGTGGATATGGGTGATTTTGCTGGTGTGGCTCCTCTGAGAGGTAGTTGTGTTGGTGACGGTTCTAGTAGCTATGAACTTAATGAAAACGAAGATGGAAGTCTAACTTACTCCTTCTATCCCAACATGCCTCAATGGCCTTTAGGAGAGGATCTGTTTGCCGACTTTACAACTGCACCAATCCCAGTGGACGATCCTCCTGTCTGGACTGCTAGCGCACCCACAAATGGAGCCTGGTTCCCTCGTGCGAGCGGGGGAGCACAGATTATCGCGGACTGGAATGAAGTTCAAAATTGGTTCAATGATGAGGCTGGAGTATCGAACCTTGATGTAAATTGCAGAGGTGATGCCGGATTAGCAATTACCTACTCACAACGAGAGTTATCGATGGATGTACCAAGAGGTCAGGCAGGAGAGGTCACCTGTGAAGCAATCGACAGTTCTGGCCAATCCTCAGGAAATAGAACTTGGAATATAGGAGTACCATTCCAAATTTCAACTACAGATACTGAACTATCAGACCCTCATCCGATTACTCTCTCTCCAACCGCTGGCTGGCCAGATCTATCTGTGGAAATCGGATTTACCTCAAGCTTCGAAGAGGCTGGAACTTATTCCAGTCAATATTCAATTCAAGACTCCGAAATAACTCAAGATATCGCTGCATTGGGTCTCATTCCCGGTCCTGTATATGTCGCAGTAATTGTAACCGGAGAAGGAGTTTATAGTTTACAAGCGATTTATGATTTGGGAATTCAAAAGGCCAGCAGTGCACCAATAATGACTGTCACCACCGAAGGGTGGGATGGTAATTCATGGTCAATGAATGGTCAGTTCTCCGACCCCGATGGTGAAACGATTAGTTTCAGCCTGATGATTGATGGGGCCTCAGTTGGAAGTATTACGGTCAGTGGCAATATGTGGTCTACACCTGCGATTGATTTCTCAGTATGGACAGAAGGTTCGCATATTGTTGAGGTTCAAGCCTGTGATGAGTCTGGCCTATGTTCAAGTCAGCAACGTAGCGTTGACAATACTCATTTGTTCGTTGATCCTGAACCTGAACCTGAACCACCGAAAGATAACTCTTCGGTTCTTCCCTCAATGGGATTGGCCGGTCTGATTCTTGCGGCATCTGCCGCACTCATATACTCGGGCCGACGCGACTGAGTTCGTGAGCTTCTCAGGCACCGTGGACAGAGAGTCGCATGAAGGGGGCCTCCTCGTTTCCTTTGAGGGACGTGCGCCGAGACTTGGGGCTACTTTACGAATAATCGGTGGAAAGCCGATTGGTAAGGTTAATTCAGTGATTGGAGCGATTGATGGGGCGTTTGTTCACATTCATCCAATTACAGATCAAATAGAAGTCACAAGCACAATCGGCTCTCCGGTTGAAATCGCTCCAAGAGAGAAAAGAGAGTATCGTGGTCGTGGAAGAGATTCTCGTCGAGATAACCGACGTGGAGGGAATAATGACGGAAAAGGCGGCGACTGGAATTGTCCAAAGTGCAATAATTCCAATTTTGCCTTCCGAAAGAAGTGTAACCGCTGTGAAGCGGACAGACCTCGAGATGGAGGTAGGAAATTCGAAAGACATTTCGAACGAGGCGGTAATAACAAGCAAAAGAGCCAAGATTGGACTTGTCCTAAGTGTAACAACTCTAACTTCGCCTTCAGAAATAAATGCAATCGCTGTGAAGCAGATAGACCTAGAGATGGAGGGAAGAAGTTTGAAAGAAAATTTGAACGAGGTGGTAATAACAAGCAAAAGGGCCAAGATTGGACTTGTCCTAAGTGCAACAACTCTAACTTCGCCTTCAGAGATAAATGCAATCGCTGTGGAGCTAATCGGCCTAGTTCCGGCGGTAGGAACCCACCGAGAGACAGAGGTAACCAAAACCGTGGTCCTAGGTCTCAAGGAGGACCGTCCGGTCGAGGTCGAGGACGAGCGCCGGGGAGCGCAAGTAAACCACGAAGATCTGGATTCAGAGGCACTGGTCGAGGTGGTCCTAGAGGTAATCGACCAGGAAGAGGTAGCGGTAGGCGCTGAGTTTGGGTCACCCCAGCATTCATTTTGTCTAAACCCGAGCAAGACCTATGGCGAACAAGGCGGATATGCTCTGGGAAGATGTTCTCGAGCTTGAAGA
>DAMG01000041.1:0-44747 GCA_002497025.1 Euryarchaeota archaeon UBA126 | reverse complement strand
GAGCCTGACCATGCCGCCGCTTGGAAAATGACCGCAAGGATGACTCTTCCAGCCGCAAGGAGAGGTGTACAAGATATGCCTACTTTATCACAAGCGGCTAGTGCTTATGCCGCATTACAAAATGTCGTGAGACTGGAACCGGAGGATACAGAATCGTGGGCATTAGGAGGAATTCTTCTCGTTGATCACCTAGGTATGCTAGAAGAGGCACTTGAGTGGTGGCAGCAAAGAAGGCAAGTCAACCCCGGAGATGTGACACCACTAATCGAACAAATTGCCATTCTTGTACGACTTGGGATGTATTCCGAAGCTAGCGAGTTGTTGGAAATCATGTTCGACTCAGGGATGGAACAACCAGACCGTAAGCAACTAATGAATATGGATCGAGTTAGACAGATGGTTGACAAGGCGGCCAAAATGGAGAAAGAGGAAATATTCAGGCCACAAAATCCCAAACATCCTCGATGGGAGATAATCGGTCGAATGAAAACTCGTAAACCACTCTCTGAGACTTTCTTCCTGTTCACTTTTGTTGCTCCAATTGTATTCATTATTGGCACTATAGCCATGAGTGCACTTGGAGGTAGTCAATATGGCTTCATTTTGGTGTTTTTGATTATTCTAGGTCTATTTTCGGGGATAAGTCGAGCCGGTGCTGGATTATTGCAAAAACTAAACCGACACGCACTCGACTTAGAAAGGGCAATCGATGTAGAGGCAACTTCAGCAAAGATCTGTGTGCCTACCGAAATTCGCGGTAGTAAACTCTACAATCATACGATTGGAAAACGAACTGAAGCCTTCCAAGACCGCCATAGTAAAATTATACAATCAGACGAAATTATTGATAAAAAGTGGAAACCAAAACTACCAGATTTTTCAAACACGGAAAGTTGGTGGGGAGAGGCTGAGGAATCCGAAGATTAACTCTGAATTATTTCTCATGTCCCTGCAGAATAATCTTCCAGATAGGCTAGTTGCTCATTGGTCAAACTATCGATACTAATTCCTTCTGCTGTGAGTTTTAACCTTGCCAATTCACTATCTTGTTCGGCACTAATGTCGTAGACGATATTGTCGTATCCTTGACCCTCAGCCGCTAATCGGCAAAGCGCTAGGAATTGATTGGCGAATGACATATCCATTACTTCGCTTGGATGGCCTTCTGCTGCAGCTAGATTAACCAGTCTTCCACGAGCAAGCAAATGTATAGTACGGCCATCTTTGAGTTGGAAAGCTTCGTTATCTTCCCTAATCGTGTAAATTTTCTTGGCTCTATCTTCAAGATGTGAAATATTGATTTCGCAATCATAATGCCCTGTATTACAAACGATTGCTCCTTCTTTCATAATGTCGAAATGACGCCCTATGATTACATCCTTCATTCCAGTTGCTGTGCAGAATATGTCGCCAATCTTTGCAGCATCATCCATCTGCATCACACGGTATCCATCCATGACTGCTTTCAGAGCAGCGATTGGATCGACTTCCGTGACGATTACATTGGCACCCATGCCGCGAGCACGGTTGGCTAATCCCTTGCCACAATGTCCGTATCCGGCAACCACGAAGCTTTTGCCTGCTAGCAACACACTAGTCGCTCGGATGATTCCGTCAAGGGTTGATTGGCCTGTTCCATGTACATTGTCGAAGTCCCACTTGGTAGATGCGTCATTGACTGCAATTACAGGATAGAGGAGTTCTCCTGCCTCACCCATCGCTCTGAGTCTGTGAACTCCCGTGGTTGTTTCTTCGGTTCCTCCGATTACGTCTTCTGCTAGTTCTGGAAATTTACTATGGACTCGATAAATTAGGTCTGCACCATCGTCTAACGTAAGTGTTGGATTTATTTTCAGAGTACGATCAATAGATTGGTAGAACTCCTCAGTATTTTGACCATACCAAGCATGTACATCATAACCCTCAGACGCAAGCCAAGCCGCTACATCGTCTTGAGTAGATAGAGGATTACAACCGGACCAAGAGACCTTACCGCCAGCGGCCTCAATGGTCTCAATTAGCACAGCGGTTTCTTTAGTAACATGCAAGCAACCAGCAATTCTTTGACCGGCTAAAGGCAGTTCTTTCTCTGCCTTTTCGCGTAATACTGCTAGAGCCGGCATTCTGCTTCGGGCCCAGTCTACCTTTAGGCCACCTGCCTTTGCTAGAGAGAGGTCTGCCACAGTGTATGTATCACCCGTGTCCATGGCCTAAGGCGGTCACCAACAGGCCTTCAAGGTGCGTTTTGAGCATCCCCCTTCCGAGGGTTTACTCAATTGCCGCCGCCTTGACCTTGCTGGGCGTAATATGCTGCGTAATATTGCTCGGCATATTGCCTCGCAGTAGCCTCGTCATAGCCTTGTCCGACCATCTGTTGTACGTATGCTTCGACAGGGTCCATTTGCTCCACACCACCAAACTGTTCAACAGTGTCTTGGCCATCATCTGATTTACCTCTCGATCTAACCACAACTAGAGTTACACCAACAATTGCTAGAACCAAGATAACTCCGATAGCAGCGAACATGATAACGTCGGTACTACCACTTTCTGACTCACAACCATCGCTTGATGGATTCAGAACACAAGGGTCACTTGGTCGAGGAAGTAAGTCAATTGTAAACTGGTCATCCAACGTGTACCTGCTTCCATCTCCCTCAACAACTCTCCAGTATATTGTGACCTGCTTTCCAGTAGTCTCCAAGTACAGGTCTGCAATGTTGAGAGTGATTGTGAAGGTATCACCATCTCCAAGTAAGGCTGGACCTGTAGAATTGTATTTTCCTAGTGCCTTCTGAGTAGCCTTTGGAGAGGGTGTCAAATCCAAATGAGCTGAATCTAAAGCCACCTCAATCAAGACTCCGTTTTCGGCACCTGATTCCACAATTCCATTGATTGTGACCAAATCTTGACTCTGAGAATCAGTAGAACGTGGTGAAGTAATATCCACAACTGGCGGTTCGTCTCCAAAGTCCTCGCCAACTACAATGAAGTATATTCGTGCCTTTTCTGATTGCTTGCCAGCACGATCGTATACAATCAATTCTAGCCTAATCTGGTTCTCAAGCGTTCCATCGCTAGTCATGTTACGGAATACATAATTCCAGATGTCACCACCTGCTGCGTCCGGCACCTGGAAGGTATGGCCTTCTAGAGTTGGACTCGAGGAATCTACTGGATAATCAAAGAATACACGATACTCAAACATCTCAATTCCTCTCTCGCCCTCAGGTGCGTCGTCATCAGAGCTTGCTGAAGAATCGAAGGATAGGCTGATGTCACCACTGTCGGTCAATCTAACCCGATAAATTGGCCAATCTATGCCTCCAACGGTTTTGCTTCCTTCAAGACTTACGTACTCATCTGTAACGCTGTCCTCAATCAGTTGTAGATCTGCATTCGGTCGGAATTCATCCGCCAATGTATCATCTGTTACTAGATTGATGTAAGTGATTCTTGTGTGGCCCTCGTCATCGTGTAAATACAGAGTCAGAAGCCATTCTGCACCGATTCTACATCCAGTTGTGGAACTCGAATCGCCAACGCAGAAGTTACCAAGAGCAGGTATGCTCGCACTGTTTTGACGAATATGGCTAATTTCACCGAAATCGATAATTTCTCCTTCCCACCCTGTAACCGACTCGTTCATGTCTGTAGATTGTAATGTCCAATCGGCAATAATACCATCAGCCAAGGATGAATCAGAAGTCAAGAATGAGAAATCCAGTTCAGAGTTCGACTTGATGTACATGGTTGCGTAGGCACCTGTAACTGTGTCAATCGAAGGGGCTTCTCCGTTCACGGTCAAGTCAAATCCATCGCCCGCAATTCCGAAGTTGCTTGGGTATGGAGTTACCTGATAGCCGAGCATATTGGATAACAGTGGCATAGATGTTCCACTAAATGGTTGAGAGAAACTTGGATTCTCAACATCAAGGGTGGTAACAATCATCCCACCTGCTCCGCGATTACATATCGAAAGTAACGACTGTGAGTCAAACGATTCACTTCGCATTAGAGTATGGAAGGTTCCGGTTGGATCACTAATTCGACCACCACAAACTTGTGGAATCTGGTCGAATTGTACCTGTGCTGTATCGAGTCCTGCTAATGCGACGTATGCGCCACCGTGAACGCCTGCAAAGGCTGCAGTATCGACGTTATTCATCAGTGGGTGGTATGCATCGACAATAACTAGATCATCATTTGTGACTGTGTTATTCCATTGGTTTCGCATAGCGATGTCCATTCCGAAAGGAAGCCTATTTGGCTGATATTCGTTGCGATATGGGCCAAGGTGAATCTGAACAGTTCCACCATTAACCATGTATGCTTCTAGGACTTCTGTAACCGATAGACCATCTGATTCTCTAGTAGAAGCTAGTGTCTCGTAATATTGTCCGTACTCGACATTGTAATCAGTCTGCCATGGTAGCAAGATTTTCTCATAATGAGACATCCAGTTCTCGGTTGCGTATCTATCCCAATCATTTACTGACAACTGAGTATATGTCATTCCCATCGACTCTAGGTCCTGCTTAACTCTCTGCAAACGATTCTGGTCAGTAGGATTGGACAGAATTGCGACATCAACAGTGTCAAAGAATTCTATTTCGAAGAACCGATCATTTCCTGATGACTCTCCATCTTCAGTCAATATAGCATAGAAACTAATGTTGTATTGATGACCATCGTACCAGCCGTTGTAAGGTGCAGTCCAATTAGCGAAGTCTCGAGCATGGGCTTCAAGATCAAACGGCCCATTATCTGCCGGCTGTTCGTAAACAGTTTGACCTGTTGTCATATCTACAATCTTCATGTTCACCTCATACTCGCCTGCGATTACACCATTCAGAAGAGGAACGGTGAATGAGTGCTGAGAGACTGAATCATATGTGTAGACGCACTTGTATGTGATATCAGAAACACAATCAAGCACATTTGGTTGCATCAAAGTTATGTCCGCGCTTGCGATACTGAAGATAATTTGGGTATGATTATTTGCGGTGGTAATCTCAGTTTTATTATACCATGATGTATCTTCAATTGTACTATTGAATAGTGTTGTTGCATCAATTCGGTAAATTCCCGATTTGAAGTCATGCGTTGCCACCGTAACGTCTTCGCGCTCCGATGCATCAAGTCCATTGATGTCGTTGATGTAAGTTCCATCATCCTCGAAAGTGAATTCATCGATACGAATATTATCGACTGCAAATCCGGCAAGACCAGCATTTCCATTGACCCCATCGTCGTTTGATTGGAATCTCCATGTTAAGGTGACTTCCGAGCCGGAAAGATCTGTGCACTCCGTCCTCCACTCGAAGGTATCGTTAGAGGTCTGGTTTAGCAGAGTTATGTGAGTCATATCAATGATTACTGACTTAACTAGACTTTCGGAATCAAACCAAACTACAGACTCGTATCGGTCGGAATGGTCTCCCATATATTCGACCTCATCATATCGACCATTGTTATCGAAATCTTCACAGGCACCTAGACCGCTACCATCTTGGAAAGGTCTTAGTCCATTTTCGTTAAGATCTGTCCAGCTTCCCCAAACGGTTCCACTATAGATTTCTCCACCCTTAGACCACTCAATTTCTAGGCCAGCAGCGTCACGTATTGCTAGAATGTTCCCTTGCTGATCTGAAAGGAAATCACCCTCTGCAAAGTAATCAAATGTTAGGTAAGTGAAGTCGGTTCCACCAGAAGCGACCGGGAAAGGATCGAGGGTTAGAGTCTCGTCCCAATTGTCACCATAACCTGTGTCTGGGTCGCCTAACCAATATGCGAAGGAATTGAACACACCTCTGCTTTGTGGTAGCATTGGATGGTCACCATTGGTGTCGTCTAAGCGACTTCCATTCATATTTCCATCATCTTCCCAAATAGGTTCTAATCCTGAGAAATCCTCAATTGCGATTAGATCAGGGAGAGCATTCTTGACTACAGTTTCCAATTGGAAGTCTGTCAGCGTGTTTCCAAAGTTCTGAACTCGAATCTCTATGTCGCGATCGCCAGATGCATATCTCAGTCCATTCTCAAGACTAATCCATGGCTCCTCTGCAACACCTGGATCGAATAGGTTCTTCACAGTAATCTGGAATTTTACCTCGTCATTTGTTGCATCTGCATTATCAAATCCACTGGGATTGGTTAATTCTGTCTTGATGTAATATGTTCGGTTGTCGATGAAATCAGCATTAAGAGTGACTTCCTCGGTAGCACCAGCTGCGAAATCTGAGAATGACAGAGTTTGGCTTACGACTTCTTCGGTGCCGAATATAACATCGGTTTTACGAATAGAAATATTGTCAAATGCAAACCCATCTAGTCCCGTTTCCTGAGACGATCCATCTGGGCCAACACTTCCCATCAAACCACTTCGGAAGCGGAAGCGGATGTCAACAACTTCACCTGCATAGCGAGTAAGGTCAATTGCATCGTCACCGGAATAACTGGTCCAGGTTGTTACGGTCTCGGTGTAGAAGTTACCATTGTAAGTGTTGTATTCAGGATCATATCCTAAGCCAATAAGTCGGAAGTATCTCTCATTATCCCAGCCTCCTGTGAAGAAAACCTGTTCCCATCCATTGCCGTCGCTCCAAACCTCAATACCACAGGAGTCCTCATACAACCATCGCTCTACTACGGCGTATTGCTCAGCGAGATACAACTCAAAGAATGCGGCGCTGCAGAACAGATCCAAATCCAGATATGCTGCATCTGCACCCGTTAAGTCGACATTCTCAATGATGAATGCCTCGTCCATATTGTTGTAGTAACCTGAATCGTTATCCTGGTCATTATGGTCCATTCCAGCCCACATGTAAGTGGTTGGGTTTCTGTCGGCTTCCCACCAGTCATCAGTGGCTGAACCATTAGAATCGGTAGATGCATTCCACTCCTCATGCCACGAGGATGAACCTTCGCTATATTCTCCTGTGTAGGATTTTAGGGCAATTGAACAAGCAGGACAATTAGTATTGTCTATGTTACCCTCAAAGTCGTTGGAATAGACGAGAGTGTCAATTCCATCAAGAACTTCCTTTACTTCTAAATCGACATCAACTGAACCAGAAATAGGGTTTAGGCCAGTGTTTTTGACTGTTAAGTTGACAAAACGGTTCCCCTCACCAATCATGGCTGCTCCAGTCGCTGGATCGTAGGCCGCAGGTGCAATGCTTACCTCGGTAATTCCAACATCCTCATTATCGAGACTGAGGACTGAAAGGAAATCACCTGCTCCAGCCCAACCTTGAGTATCAAGCCACATAGCGCTGTTTGCGAATCTGTATGATCTGTCTCGCTGTCCGATGGCTATCTCGTATGCACTATTTTCTCCGCCGGCTAGCTGACCTGGGACTGCCATAGTTGGTCGGCGGCCAACGTCAAAGGAAAGCGATGAAAGATACCCATTTCCGTTTGGATTACCGAGAATGATTTCTACTGTATTGATTTCCCTTAGGTTATCCACCAGCAAGTATGTTTGGTTCTGTGCAGTGGAGTCCTGCAAGCGAGTTAGAGTAACTTCCGTTGGAACGAAGAAATCCATGTGTCCATCTCGATTTACATCAGCAATGGTAAGCGAGGCACCTAGATAATCCCCGAGAGGTACGTAATTTTGAGTATTCCATGATGAACCGGATCGAGTTGCATAGGATATATTTCCTGTAATTCCATCGACAGCGGCGATTAGGTCAACCTCTCCATCATCATTGGTATCGGAAATATCGATTCCATACAAAGGATAGTTGTGGTCTGCGTCCAGCTTGAAATTATGTACGCCACTTGCTGTTGCATCCAATGGGTTTGGATAAGTTCCTAGAGTACAGTCGTATTCAAGCACAGTCATGTTGTCATAGTGGCCATTCGAGAATCCAACACCAGTGTTGTATGGAGGTGAGCGTAGCAACCAAATGTCCAGATCTTCACAATCTCCAACACCACCACCAGGAAGGCCACCTCCGCCAAGAACATCTTCTCCCCAATGTCCTAGGATTAAGTTCGTGTGTAGTCCATTAGTAAGTGGCACTGGAATGGTTTGTTGAGCCGTTATTTGAGTTGGGTCCGGGCCCTTGTATATGTTGATGTAATTATTAGTGAAAGTAGGGTCAACCACACTCATCACAATATCTGCATCTCCGTCGCCATCAATATCCTCTACATCCATGTCCTGAAGATACGGGTTGCTAACTGTGATTGCCTCAGAAGGATTCCAATTGTTGATTCTCTCGCTACAATCGCCCCAAAGTACGGTTAGATTTCCTGGAACCATTGGCCCTCCTACGAATCGAATGTTTTGTTGATAGTATACAACATCGTTAACACCGTCGCCGTCTACATCGGCAACATAGACTCTGGTTCCGTCGGCTGTATCCCTGAATCCAGCACGGAACGAATCGTTGTTTGATATGAAGACATCCTGCCTGTCTCCAAATCCTCCATTACCATCATTGTAAAGTGCCGTAATGAAGTGACCCATTGAACTGGCCGATACTATATCGTTATCATCATCGCAGTCAATATCTCCTATGGAAATGAAAGAGGGGTCTCTCTGTACGGCATAGTCGGTAATGTGGGATGCTGATACAGATGGAACCAATGACAACATTGGTGAACTTAACATCAGCATAACCAAGAAAATCGCTATTCGACCTTCTTTGGATTCGTTTCGGGCGTTCTTAGACAGGGACATCATGACTTCGCCGAATTTCATTTCATTATTATGCCTAATGGGGAGATGTTTTTCCAACCCCTATGGGGTTGATGGGTTTAATCAGTATAATTAGTTCGCTTCGAGCCAACTGGGATTTGGAGCGTATTGAGTCTCGGAACCACCGTGTATTCTCTCCAATTTACCGAGAAGCCAAAGCCTGTCTAGGAACATCTGTAACTCTAATCCTGAACGGTTAATTCGCTCCCCCAATAAACTCTCTATTGAGCCTACTGAAAGAGAGGTGTGACCGTGTTCACGAACCACTAGAGTCATAACTAACTGAATCCAAGATTCTGCCATTGGATCGCCAGACATGTTATCGGATAGAGGCTCGGGGTTTTCTTCCAATTCTTCCAAAAATAAGCTAATCTCTGCTAGGTTCGGTTCGCTTCTCTCAGGGACGCCTAACTCTGCAACTCCGGCATCTATGTCAAGGTCTCCGACGACTCTGACAATGGATGGTAATCGACTTGGGTCGGGGGGTGGCCCCGGTAATTCTCTAGCCTCTTTGACAGGTGTAGAGCCATCAGAGGTTCCTGAACTTGAGGAAATAACCGATTGTGTGTATCCGATATCCCCTTCGAGGCCTATTCTTTCCCGATATAGGTTAACCCAAGACGGAGGGCCTTGGATTACAACTTCTACTTCATGCTCGTTTGAGCGGAAGGAGAAGCGGATGTTTTCCTCGTCAGACATGTAATCACCGGCTAAGTTATCAGATTTCAATTCAAGTATTTGCCAAATTGCGCAAAACGGCCTGAAGGATTCCACCATTTCGGTAATAGTCGACCTCAACAGGCGTGTCTAGTCTTACGACTGCATCGAATTCGATAACCTCTCCACTTTCCTTCGTCGCTTTGACGGTTATGGAGGATAGCGGAATTAGGTCAGCAGTAGCAGGAATATCAAAAGTCTCAGTTCCATCAAGACCCAAAGAATCAGCGTTATCTCCCTCTGGGAAGGTCAATGGAAGTACACCCATACCAACTAGATTGGAACGATGAATTCGCTCAAAGGAGGTTGCAATTACTGCCTTCACCCCAAGGAGAAGGGTGCCTTTGGCAGCCCAGTCTCTGCTACTACCTGTGCCATATTGAGTGCCCGCTAAGACCACCAGAGGCGTTCCTTCAGCTTGGTATCTCATGCTTGCATCGAATACCGAGACTACTTCATCGGTTGGGAAATGAGTAGTGAATCCGCCCTCGGTCCCGTAAGCTATGTGATTACGAATCCGAACATTAGCAAAAGTGCCTCTCATCATCACTTCATGGTTACCTCGGCGGCTTCCAAAGGAATTGAAATCTCGAGGTTCTACACCCTTCGAAATGAGGTATTGGCCGGCTGGCCCATTGTGGGGGAATGCGCCGGCTGGACTAATGTGATCTGTGGTTACAGAATCTCCTAACTTGAGCAGAACTTTAGCTCCGTGGATAGGTTCTATTGGAGCAGGTTCAGGGAGAATTCCTTCAAAGAAAGACGGAAGACGAACATAAGTTGATTCATCTGCCCAAGGATATAGGGCGGATTCAGAACTACTAATTGCGTCCCATCGAGGTTCCTGCAGAACATCTGAGTAGCGTCTTCGGAACATTTCAGGGTCGATTGAATTGGCTATAGTTTGCTTTATTTCGTCATCACTCGGCCATATGTCGGCTAGCATCACTGGACCATTTTGGCCGTTACCAACCGGATCTGTCTCAAAATCGATATCTAGTGTTCCAGCGATTGCATAAGCAACTACCAGAGGGGGGCTTGCGAGATAATTTGCTTTGACCTTCTGGTGTATTCTTCCCTCGAAATTTCGATTTCCTGAAAGTACACTTCCAACAATCAAATCCGCCTCATCAATTGCTGCTTCAATATCGGCGTCCAGGGGTCCAGAATTTCCAATACAGGTTGTGCAACCATATCCTACGACACTGAAACCAAGTGAATCTAAATCCTCAGTAAGTCCAGCCGCATCAAAATACTCAGTGACTACTCGAGAACCAGGCGCTAAACTTGGTTTTACACTTGGTGCAATTGTTAAGCCCGCTTGTCTGGCTTTTCTTGCCAGTAAACCAGCAGCAATCATTACACTTGGATTACTGGTGTTAGTGCAACTCGTAATAGCAGCGATTACGATATCACCGTGTTTCAGATCAACACCTCTAGAGCCAATTTTAGCAGAGGAATCATTCTTACTTTCATGAATGCCATGTCCACTATGTCCAACAGGTGCATTTAGACTTGTTTTCCAATGGTTTTTCATAGCTGAAAGATCGACCCTATCCTGAGGCCTTTTGGGACCAGCCAATGCAGGTTCTACGGTCGATAAATCGAGCGATAGATTGCTTGTAAAGGAGGGAGGAGGAGTTTCGGATGTATGGAACATTCCTTGAGCTGTGAGATATCGTTTAACATCCTCAATATGAGACTCTTCCCTACCAGAAAGTCGCATGTAATCTAACGTGGTTTCATCGACTGGAAAGAATCCACATGTTGCTCCGTATTCAGGAGCCATGTTGGCAATTGTTGCCCTGTCGGGAAGACTTAGGTTTGCAAGCCCAGAACCATGGAATTCTACAAACTTACCAACCACACCATGAGCCCTCAACATCTCCACTATTCTGAGTGTCATATCGGTGGCTGTGACTCCAGGTCTGAGAGAGCCTGTTAACTCAAAACCACAAACTTCGGGAAGAAGCATGTAAATCGGCTGACCTAGCATTACCGCCTCAGCCTCAATTCCACCGACTCCCCAACCTAAAACTCCGAGCCCGTTGATCATAGTTGTGTGACTATCAGTACCAACTAGAGTGTCCGGTAACCAAACACCATTTTCATCTCTGGCTACGCTAGCAATCCACTCTAGATTTACCTGATGAACAATCCCCCTTCCGGGAGGTACTGCACGGAAATTATCCAAACTTTGCTGACCCCATTTAAGGAATTCATAGCGCTCCATATTTCGTTGGTATTCAATCTCCAAATTTCTCTCTCTTGCATCTGAGAATAACCCGGATACATCAACCTGAACGGAATGATCGATTACCAAATCGACTGGGACTTGTGGATTTACTTTCTCAGGATTTCCACCCAACTCTACCATTGCGTCCCTAAGGGCTGCAATATCAACAACAGCAGGCACTCCTGTGAAGTCCTGTAAAATCACCCGACTTGGCGAGAATGGAATTTCTTCAGGAGTCATTGTAGGTGACCAAGATGCGATGCGTTCAACATCTTCACGAGTAATGAGGAAACCATCGCATTTTCGCAACGCGGCTTCCAATAATAATCGAATTGTAAAGGGAAGAGAATCGAGGTCACATAGGCCTAATTCTTGCAGATGAGAAAGTGAGTGAAAGTCGGCTTCAGTGCCGTCAGATTTACTAAATGATCTCAGAGAATCAAAGCCTTCTGAATCCTTCATTGCGACACCCCGGGATTTATTGGGTTAGGGAACCCTCCATCAATGTGACTATTGGAAGTATTCTATCCGATAGCCAAGGTTATGCCAATATCAATTTCTGTAGGCCTGAATTAGTCGAACATCATCAACCGGTTCGCTACCTTGGCTACCACCAGTTGTCACTTCGCTAATCGCATCAACATGGTTCATTCCTGAAGTAACCATTCCGAATACTGTGTGAACACCGTCAAGGTGACTTGGTGTACTATCAGAGGGGACAATGTAAAACTGGCTACCTGCTGTATTTGGATTTTGAGTCTTTGCCATGGCAATTACGCTTGGTTCGTGCAAGAGGCCGTTATCCGCCTCGTCAGGTACAGTCCAATCATCTCTTGGACAATTTTCAGAGGTGTAAATTTCTCCATTGCTTCCAGATATCTGTCCATTACAATAACCATACCAAACTCCTGCATAACCACCTGCGCCATTCATGTCATCAATGTCTCCACCTTGTATCATAAAACCATCAATTATTCGATGGAAGATTGTTGAGTCATACATTCCATTGTCGACTAGATACAGGAAGTTCTCTACGTGCTTCGGTGCTTCTGAGGCATACAATTGTATGACGATTTCCCCCTCTACACGAGAATTGGGATCATCAGGGTGAATGTATGAGACTTGTAGGGTAACTTCGGTACTTTCCAATGGCTCTTCGAGCGACTCTCCTGCAAATTTGAAGGCAACTAAGAATACCATAATCCCTACAAATACGACAGCAAGTCCTGCTGGTGTTGGATTTCCGTCATCGAATAGCTGCAAACCTTTGCCCAATGAAATCGATTGCTCGTCCATCATCGATGCTAATTTATTCTGAGCTCGACGGATATCTTTGTTTGATGGTTCGAGTTTTAGTGCGCGTTGGTAGCTATTGTGCGCATCTTGCCAATGCATTTTGCGATTGCCCATGTCGATATCGCCTTTGGCAATCTTTGCCTCGGCTGCCAAGGAAATTACCTGTACCTTCTGAGAGTTGTTTTCAGCTGCAGTCCATGCTTCAGTTCTAAGTAGTTCTAGAGCACTATCTACGTCTCCAGAATCAATCATTGATGTGGCTCGGGACAGGGCGTCCTTCAGAGCGCTCGGTCCTGTAGGCATACGTCCGCCGACCATACACCCCTTGAAAACCGCAACGGATGGGAAATCAAACCTTTAGAGCGCGATTATGACTGTATGATGACTTTGGGAATGAGGAATTACGGAACGGGAACGGCTAAGACCGGAATTAACACGGCCCACGTTGCGCAAGCATACCGTATGTGCCCACAGACCCCCCCGGAGACCTCAAACGATGGCAGATATCGTCAACGATTTCACAGTCAATATCGCAACTGCAAATGGAACAGGGTCGCAGTCTGCAAACCTGATTCTGCTTCATTCGATGTTCGAAATGGGTGTACCTGTAAGTGGGAAGAATCTCTTCCCCAGCAACATATCTGGGCTACCAACTTGGTTTATCATCCGAGCTAGTGATGAGGGTTATCAGGCTCCAGGAGATTTCACACACATTCAGGTTGTGATGAACAAGGATACTTGGCTGGCTGATGTGGAAAAGGCTGAGCCCGGGACAATTATTATCCACAACATGGATGTAAAACTACCAGTTGAAAGAGAGGATTGTATTGTGCTCGGAATGCCAATGACAAAGATGGCTCGCGCAATTAATCCAAAACTCGCTAGAATGATTGCAAACATGTACTATGTAGGGGCACTTGCTGAAATTCTCGGTATCGAAGATTCAGCAATCGCTTCCGCTGTGATTCAACAATTTAGGGGTAAAGAAAAGGCAATTGAATTGAATCTGCAGGCGATTTCGGAGGGCAGGGGCTTTGCTAGAGAAAACTGGAATTGTGATATTGGCTACTCTGTTGCTGCGCGAGACAAAGACCCAAACACATTCCTAATCGAAGGTAACGAAGCGGCGGCTTTGGGATGTATTTTCGGTGGAATCAACATGCTATCTTGGTATCCGATTACCCCTTCTTCTTCACTTGCTGAATCAATTATATCTTGGTTACCAAAATTGCGCGAAGCAGAAGATGGTGGGGCTACTTGTGCAGTTATCCAAGCAGAAGATGAATTAGCGGCTGTTGGAATGGTAGTTGGAGCCGGTTGGGCTGGTGGAAGAGGAATGACATGTACCAGCGGCCCTGGTATTTCCTTGATGTCCGAATTCATTGGATTGGCTTACTTTGCAGAGGTTCCTGGCGTGATTTGGGATGTTAACAGAGTCGGACCTTCAACCGGGCTGCCAACCAGAACTCAGCAAAGTGACCTAACTATGCTATACGAAGCCAGCCATGGAGATACTCAACATATTGTGTTGATTCCAGGAACTGTCGATGAATGCTTTGAATTTGGCTGGCGGTCTTTTGACGTAGCAGAACAATTCCAAACTCTTGTCTTTGGGTTCTCAGACCTAGATTTAGGAATGAATCGGTGGGTTACAGCGGGATTCGAATACCCTGATCAGAATTTAGACAGGGGTAAGGTAATCAGAACTCAAGAACAACTTGATGCTATCGAGAATTTTGGCCGATATAGAGATGTAGACGGAGATGGTATTCCATACCGAACTCTCCCCGGTAGCGGATTAGAGCCGATTCTTTACAGAGGAACTGGTCATGATGAAGATGGAGTATATTCGGAAGACCCTGAAGTATATGCTGCAACGGTGGCTCGCTTAAAGCGCAAAATTGAGGGCGCGAGGGATAAACTTCCTGCTCCAGTAATGCGCGAGGAAAACGACAAGCAAGTGGGAATAATCTACTATGGGTCAGTCGAGAATACGATTACAGAAATCGACGATATTCTAGAATCAACTACCGGCATGAAGGTCAGCACTTGTAGAGTTAGAGCGCTACCATACCATTCAGAGGTAGAGCGCTTCATAGCAGAACATGACCAAGTTGTAGTCTTGGAAATAAATAGAGATGGACAACTTTTCGGAATCCTTCGGAAAGAATTACCTGTTGAACACCTGAGCAAGTTGTATTCCGTCGCCTTTAGTGATGGAATTCCCCCGCGGGCCCGGGTGTATGCTGAGATGATATTGCAGACCTTATCTGGCGATACAAAAGAGGTGATAGCATGAGCATGAGGGCGATTAAACTCAATGTTATCGACCTACCAAAGGCTGACTACACCGGAGGGCCTTCCTCACTATGTCCTGGTTGTGGACACGACCAAATCTCCAACGTAATCATTCAAGCAGCTTGGGAAAATGGTATTTCACCAGAAAGAATTGCTAAGATGTCAGGTATCGGGTGTTCTTCCAAGACCCCTGCATACTTCCTCGGCAAGTCTCACGGATTCAACACAGTACACGGTAGAATGCCTTCGGTTACAACCGGTGCAAACATGGTCAACAAGGACCTCGCCTTCCTCGGCGTATCTGGTGACGGTGATACCGCTTCAATTGGAATTGGACAATTTATCCATGCGATTAGACGTAATCTAAACATGGTCTACATTATTGAAAATAACGGAGTTTATGGCCTGACAAAGGGCCAGTATTCTGCAACGGTGGAAAAGGGTTCGAAGAAAAAGAAGGGGGCGACCAACGAAAATCCTCCAATCGATCTTTGTAAAATGGCAATTAACCTTGGATGTGGTTTCGTGGCGAGATCATTTTCAGGTTCAAAAAAGCAGTTAACTGCACTATTACGAGCCGCCTTATCGCACAAGGGAATGGCAATAATCGATGTGATTTCACCTTGTGTTACTTTCGCAAATAATGATGAATCATACCGGTCTTATAACTATGTTAAAGGAAACGAAGAGGAACTACACACCGTTGATTACATCCCACACTTTACGCCTATCGAAGAGGTAGAAGTTCCAGAAGGTCAATTCGAGGACATCAGCCTATTTGATGGTTCAACCCTGAGATTAGAAACACTTGGGGATGATCACGACCCTGGTAATCCGGTCGCTGCATTGGCAGCGATTCATGAGGCTGAAGAAAATGATAAGCATGTCACGGGACTTCTCTATTATGATTCAGAGATGAAGACCGCTGACGAGGCACTGGGCCTTACTGACACTCCTTTAGTGGATTTATCTGAGGATGAATTAAGGCCAAGTAAGGCTGCCTTGAAAGAACTCAACCAATCTTTCCGCGCTTGAGTAATTGAGTGGATAATCTATCGAGCGGTTTTGTTGAAATATACGACCCGACTCGGCGAGTCGCTAGTCCCTTAGTGTAGCGGTCCATCATATGGCACTCTGGATGCCATGACCCTGGTTCAAATCCGGGAGGGACTACCAAACAAATCACAGTGCACGGTTGAGTAATCTAGAAGCGAATGAAATCATTAGGATAATCATAAACCAAGCAACGGCATATCTAGCCCAAGGAGTCTCCTTCTTTGGTTCAGGAAAGGGGTCAATACCGGCTTCTATAGCCTCTGCGAACAGAGCTAATTCTTCTTCAATAGTCTCGGGGTCTCTCATTTTTATTCCTCAAGGTTCGGCAGTTGGGTTCCAACCAGAAACATAGGCTTCTTCTAATTGATTAAACGCAGATTCTTTACCGTTAAGATCTACTTTCAAACTCGCAAGATTCTCGTCTATTCTACTGGGATTGCTCGATTTAGGAATGGTAATCGCACCAGTATCGTAAACCCATTTAATCGCAGCTTGGGCTGGTGTGCAGCCTAGTGATTTTGCTATCTTTGTGAGATTATCGCATTCCACTTTGTGACCTCTTGCCAATGGTGAGTAAGCCATTACATTGGCCCCTATAGCTTCTGTTGCTGCACGGAGTGCAGGTCGCTGATTCCAAGGGTGTAATTCCACCTGATTGACAGCAGGTAAAATGGTGGCATAGGATCGCATATCATCTAGATGGTGGGCGCCATAATTACTGACTCCAATCGATCTAGCCCATCCACGAGCGAGACATTCTTCCATTCCTCTCCAAACCTCTGCTCTAGCGCCGATATCTTCAGGAGGAGCATGAACGAGATATAGGTCAATAGAATCCAATCCAAGCATATCTAGGCTACTTCGACAGTGCTCTAAAGCGGCTTCATAACTTGTCGCGTGTGGCCTTCGTAGTTTAGTTACGACAAATATCTCCTCTCTTGCAACCTCGCTATCTCGAATAGCCGCTCCCGTCTCGGTTTCGTTTGCGTAAGATCTTGCAGTGTCGATTAGTCGATATCCATTGTTGATTGCATGCTTAACAGCGCTACGACATTCGCCCCCTTCGGACATTTGCCAAACTCCTAGACCAAACCTAGGCATTTGCACTTCATGCTGGCGATGGCCTGTGGCTGTATTGGTATGTCCAATGGTAATGTAGTCAAAGTCGCCAGCGCTCATGTTCTTTCCTGAGAGATGTCTGACTTGAGTTTGCCGAGAGGCTACGCTCAGGGCTGGATTGAAGCGGTCAACCCCCTCGTTGAGTCATGGGTGAGTTGCCAGAGGGGGTTGAATTACCCTCGGCCAAGGTCGCAAAACCACGACCCTCGGCTGCAGCAGTAATTAGCAGAAATTCAGGAGAAAACATGGAAATTCTGCTCTGTCATAGAGTATCTGAAGTCCCTAGTTTCCCCGATTTTTGGGCATTTCCGGGCGGTGGGATTAGTAGGGTTGATCGAAAAGTAGCGGAATCCAACCCCTCTTGGTTTTCTGAAAGAGAAGATCGTGAGTGGTTAATCGCACTATTGAGAGAAATGTTGGAAGAAGTAGGGGTTGTACCCGATGGTAATGGGGATTTTGTGAATGTTGGAATTGAAATTATCGATCGAGTCAATGAAAACAAATCAGAATGGTCGAAACTAGTTTTTGAAAATAAATTATCAATTGACAATTTCAACCCTGTACAAATTACACAAAGAACTACTCCGCCGGTTGCACCAATTCGCCATAGGAATCGATTCTATCATATCGATACTGGAAATAATCTAATTAAACCAAAATTACCTACAGGTCGTTCTGAATTTGATGAATTTCAATGGTGGAAGCCAGCCGAACTGCTTCACGCCTGGCTTTCTCACAAAGTAAAGCTACCACCCCCTCAAGTCACACTTATTCGTGACATAGTTGAGTTAGGATTCTCTGAATTAGCCAAAAACCCTCCAAGCGGGTATCATAGAATCGAATATGCAAATGGTGTGGAACTAGTACCAATACCAACTGACACACTTCCTCCAGCAACCCATACAGATTGCTATGTTTTAGGCCACCCTGGCGGAAGTAGAATCCTTATCGACCCGGCTGCTAGGTCGATTGAGGCCTTGGAAATACTAAGCAAAAAGGTGGCTGAAATAGAGAAATCTGGAAGTAAAATAATTGCTACTGTATTTACTCACAAACATCCCGATCATATAGGAGATTTATCGGAGATTTCCAAAATTTACCAAGCACCAATTTTTGCCAGTGAAGAAACTCTTTCCGTTTTACCAAAATGCGAAACCGATAGGACTCTTAGCGAGGGAGATGTTATCGAGATTGATGATGAAACTTGGAGCGTTATCGAAACACATGGTCATTGTCCTGGACACATTTGCTTGGTTGGGGAAGCAGGTATTGTGAGTGGAGATAATGCTGTACTATTCGGCACAATTCTAGTTCCCTCCTCAGATGGAGACATGAATGAGTATCTTGCAGGATTAGAACGCCTGAGAGACTTGGATCCACCTCTTCTATTCCCAGGTCATGGACCCATGGTTGCAAATCCAAAGAGATTATTGACACGTTATTTGAATCATCGTAAAGAACGTCATTTGAGAGTATTAAATGCTGTGAAATCAAGCGACGGGAGCCTTGATTCGATTACCCGTGAAGCATACGCAGATACTCCAGATGCTCATCCAAATCTTGCCATGGATCAAACCTATTCACACTTACTTGCACTTGAGGAAAGTGGAAAAATTCGTCAAGAAGAGGGAATATGGAATTTTGTTAAGGTGAAATGAAATGCAGTCGGAATTGTGGCAGGAAATTCCAGAATTTGAAGGAGCAGATGTTGAACAGAAATGGATTGAAGGAAATACGGGATACAATCTAAGAGTCCTACATTGGACTCCAAAAAATGAAGATTATAAACAAACTAGAACACTTGTAATGATTCCTGGCTGGAACTCGGTTCCAGAGGGATGGTTTCCGATTCTTTCGGAGTGGGTGAAGCAGAGACCTGTTGTTTACATTGAAACTCGGGAAAAAGGAAGTTGTCGAATTGACATGAAAATTTCCAAAGAGTCGTTCCAAATCCAAAATATCGCATCCGATTTACCAATCATTTTGGCAAGGATGGGACTTGATCCATCAGACTGTGACGCCATGGGTTCATCATTGGGCGCTACACTATTACTCGAAGGACTTAGGGGGGAAAAATTGGTTTTTCGAAGTATTGTTGTCTTATCTCCAAACCTAGCATTCACTCCCCCAATTTGGGCTAGACCTCTAATTCCCGCACCATTATTTCTGTACGATGCTTTGGTTAAATTTGTAATTTGGTATCTGGACAAGCGTTTGAAAGAAGAGGGCCAAAGAATTCGTTATAGAAGAACTCTATTAGCAGCGCCAATCGATAGACTAAGGCTTTGCTCGTTAGTCTTTAGAAAATACAAAATGAACCTTGATTTCTCCAATACTAACGCCCCGGTAGGGATTCTCAGAGCATCTTCTGACACTCTACATGACCACTCTGATGCCGGTAAACTTAGCAATCAAATCCCAAATTCCAGACTAATTGAAATCGAAAGTAATCAATTTGCACATGAGGCGGCCGCTATATCTGTAATCGAAGATTTCATGGAAACCGCTGCTTGATTCTCAAGCCATTGAAGAGAATGGGTCGTCCCCACTCCATGAGTCTACTGGACCGTCGTCGTATCGCCCCAATTTATCATAGAGATTCTCAATAATTGCATATGGCCAATCTGGGTTTGTTGGGCCGTATCTCTCTGCCATACGGTTCGCCTCACCACCATGAAAATGCATTGGAACCTCGAGACGTCGGAGCATACCATCAGGCACACCACCCATAGCAAACAGGTGCTCAGTTCCATTTCGACCTAGCACACGATCTGGCACCGAGTCTTCATCTGCTGGTAAGTCACAGGCATCTACAATAGAATCAACAAGAGCGTCGAATGCAGCATCTGTCCCACCTTCGTGTGTAATTGATTCAATTGCAGGAATTATATTCATTGGGTCCAATTCTCCTGTCAAAATCTGTAACCAAGTATGGTGTGCTAAACAATTGAACTTCCAAGGATCTGATATCACAAATCGCCAAGCCGCATATGGCCCTCTGGAACGATCTCCGGGTTCGGGAAGTAAACCATATTCGATGAAGGCATCCTTCAATCCGCCAAGTCTAGTTGGATCCATTGCAATATGTGCGTTAGCGAGAGTTTCTTCTGTCAATAACCACCATTCCGGCCCCTCTCTATGAGTAGAAATGGTATCATGTAATTCATCATAAACGCCAAAATTAGTTGGTAATGAGCCGGTTTGAGTATGAGTTCGCATCACATGAGAACTCAGACCTGAATCGAAGCGGTGATGGAAGTATTCATGGTCAAATCCGAAAATAAATGCTAAGTCCAAGGCCAACATTTCAGCCTCTTCAATCCCATCCTCATTCATTCGGTTTGCCATTATTGCCGCCTGCTCGGCTAGTGCATCTGCATTGCAATGTATACCCCAATCAATATCTACTTCTACATCGATAGTATTCCGAAGTAGCATTGGTCGATACCAAAAGGCTCTGAGACCTATGTCGACTTCTCCCATGGTTTCTGGACCATGCACGTATGGCACCCCATCGCCCATGCGAAGCCCCCCCATACCAGTCATTGTCAATGGGCCTAAGCCGTCAGATATCAAGCGATTGTCTGATGAAGGGCGCGCTTGCCCTCGTAATGATAGCCATGCGTGCGCAGTCGTCTTCATTCGATGTCGCCCGCATGGTCAGGGAACTACGGGGAATGATCGGAACCCGCGCACGCAAAGCCTACCAGCCACATTACGAACAAGTTGTTTTGAGGTTAAATCCGAAGGGAAAACCTTCAGTTGATTTGGTCATTGTGCGCGGAAAAAGGTTGTATATGTCTAGAAGGGATAGGCCGATGCCAAACAATCCGTCTCCTTTTGCTATGATTTTGAGAAAACATCTAGGCAATTCACGCTTGGTTGAGGTAGAGCAAATTGGCTTCGACAGAGTAGTGGTTTTGACCTTCGAACACGGAGGTGGCCAATACAAACTAGTCATTGAATTATTTAGGGATGGAAACGTGTTGCTCCTAGATGATAATGACGTGATTATTCAGCCATTAACACACGCAAAATATGCAAGCCGTGCTCTAAAGAGAGGTGAACCCTACACACCTCCTCCAGAAACTTTGGACCCTAGAGAACTTGACAAGAGTGGTTTGAATAATTTATTGGATAATTCAGATCATTCTCTGATTCGGACACTTGCGGCGCGTGCAAACCTTGGCCGAATCTACGGAAATGCGATTTGTAGTGCCGCAGAAATCGATTCAGATGACCCTGCTGATTCTCTTGAGGAATCTCAGAGAAAGGCTCTCAGTGAATCGATGAATAAATTACTTAATGAGTTATCAGAAGACCAAGGTGCATATATCTGGTTTGAAGAAAAAGAAGGATTAAAATCTTGGAATTCGGCAGAAGATGATCCTCAAGCCAGAGATTCAGCCAGTGGATTGATTAACGAATTTTCGCCAATAAATCTTCCATTCATGGATTCAAAACTTAGAGCGAAAGTCGCAGATCTATCAGAAGCATATGATGTGATATTTGGAGCACATGATGCAATCGCTTACATCCGTCGAGAAGAAGAAAAACTAGCCGCGGCGGGTGAAGATGATGCGCAACAGAAAGCAAAGCTCGACCGAAGGGCTACTCAGCAACGTTCAGCAATCGAGCGGTTTGAATCTCAAGCCACTTTGACTCAGGAATTAGCAAAATCGATTCAGGATAACTGGACTCATGTAGACGATTTACTCGGTCAAGTAAATTTATTGATTAAAAATGAAGGATGGCAAACTCTAGACTCAAAGATTACAGATGTTACATGGATAGATAGAATTGATCCTGCAAAACATACCATTTTGGCTAGGTTACCGGACGAGGATAACGAACCTGGAGCAAGTGTAACTCTATCTGTAGAAAATTCTGTCCACCAAAATGCTCAGACTTATTTCGAACAGGCTAGAACACTGAAGGATAAAGCGAAAGGAGCTAGATTGGCCTTGGAAAAGACGGAAAATCAAGTCGCCAAGGATGCTGCCAAAAGAGAGAAAGAAGCGGCGGCTGGAAGAGTAAGAATAGGAAAGCGCAGCAAGAGATTCTGGTTCGAAAAACATCGCTGGGGTATTTTGTCGGATGGTAGAATGATTGTTGGCGGCCGTGACGCAAAGGGCAATGATACAGTGGTTAGGAAATATCTGCGTTCTACCGACCTCTATGTGCATGCTGATTTACATGGGGCTCCATCTTGCTCCCTCAGATTACACGACGGGTTAGAAACTGAACCTAACCCTATAGGATTCAGACCGGAAGGTGTTGCATCATTACAAATTTCACAGGACTTCGCTGGTTCAATAGAAGATGCTCAGAATCTACCCACTGATATCATCAAAGAAGCTGCGCAATTGGCAATATGTTGGTCTCGTGCATGGGGCAGTGGTAGCGCCGCAGCAACCGCATTCCATGCTCGCCCTGCGCAAGTTTCCAAACAAACTGAGAGTGGGGAATCGCTAGGTCGTGGTGCATTTGTTGTCAGAGGACAAAGAACTTGGTACAGAGATGTAGATATGGAAATAGCGATTGGTTTTGCAACCGTCAACAACATCCCAATCCCAATTTCTGGAACCGTAGAGGGGGTGTCTAAATTATGTCAAAGATGGGCTATTATTAGACCTGGATTAGAAAAGAAAGAAACCATAGCCAATCGAATTGCAAAGGCTACTGGCCTAGCACAAGACGACGTTTTAGCAACCTTGCCTTCTGGTACTTGTGAAATGACTGATAACGGGTTACTTGGGTAATTCAGGAAGCGCGCTTTTCATCCCATTCCGGCTTTGTGATTGCATATAATTTGGCATTGACATAGTGATCGTATAGCCACTCTCTATCTTTGGTTACTCCCTCTAATCTCATACCTATTCTGTCTGCAATCTCACAGCTCGGGATATTGTCTACAGCCGCTTCAAGAACAAATCTGTGTAGATTTAGATCGTTGAAGCAATGTTCCATCAATCGAATACAAGATTTCGTTACGTATCCGTTTCCAGTTTGGTCCTCAGACAGCCAATATCCGACACCTGCCGCCCTATTTCCCCAATCTATCCAATTTAGGCTAATCGTTCCTATGATACGGTTATTGAGTAGGATTGTGTAGAATACTCCTTCTCGTTTTTCATATTCATCAAGGCTATTTGAAATGAATGCGGCTTCATCATCAATGCTATTCGTTGCATCAAGCCAAGGTAACCATTGCCTGAGGTAATCTCTGTTAGAGTCGACAACGGAGAATAATTCCGCTGCGTCAGCATTACCGACGAGATGTAAATCAAGACCTTCTTGGACATGAAGTTGACTTGCAGGTCGAAATACGTCCGACTTTTCTTGTGGACCGCCGCATCTACCAGTCATAGATTGTCGACTAAATTCTACAATTTATACGGTTCCTATTCCGAACTGTGGCTAGGGTAACGATTCAAGCGTGAAGCGTCATCCGGACAGCATGGGCGGCTCAGGCAGCGAGGGCAATTGGACATACGGAGACTACCTACAATTGCCCGCTTTGTTAGAACTTCAAGGAGAAGATAGAGGAGTAAGTCCAGATGAAATGCATTTCATAATCGTTCACCAAACCTTCGAACTTTGGTTCAAACAGGTCATTCGTGAATTAACTGAAGTTCGAGATATTCTCGCACAAAATCATGTTCCTGAGGACGATATTCCAAGGGCAGTCGACCACCTCGGACGCACAACCGAAATTTTTCGATTAATGGCGAATCAGTGGACTGTATTGGAAACTTTGACTCCTCAAGGATTCTTAGCATTCAGAGACGGGCTTGGGACTGCGTCTGGATTTGAATCCTACCAAATGCGCGAATTCGAAATTTTACTTGGTTTGGCCAATGAAGATAGATTGTATGGAATGGACCCTATCAGTACATTTCGCAAGTTAGCAAAGAATTCCGAAAGAGATGCTGCTATTCTCGCCCGCTTGGAAGATGTCGCTTCCAAACCATCCCTAAGTGAGTCCTTGCTGCAATGGGTATCTAGGACTCCAATCATGGGTTCATTAGCAGGAAATGATGACGACGAGCATGCCGTTACAGAGTATATCGACGCTCATCTGAGTTCACACGAAAACATAGGGAAGCAAGCCGCCGAGCGAATGTCGGGGTATGGTGCTTCTACTTCCGAAAAAGCAGCAGAGCGCTTTGCCGCATCTCACCAAGGAGCCATTGATTTTCTCAAGCCAGACGGAAAAATCAGCCGCGCTCGTGCTGGATTACTATTCATCGAATCATACAGAGAATTGCCATTATTAACTTGGCCACGAACTCTAATCGATGCAATTGTAGAACTTGAAGAGTCCATGGTTAAGTGGCGACATTCACACGCAAGAATGGTAGAGAGAATAATGGGTAGAAGAATTGGAACTGGTGGAACTAGTGGTGTCGATTATCTCGATGCAACCTCTCAATATCGTATCTTCAAGGACCTCTGGGCTGTTCGAACCATACTTGTAAAACCTGATTTCAGACCCGAATTGAAGAATGCGGAATTTTACGGTTATTCATCCGAAAACTGAGGGATAGCATCGGCTTTCCCATCGCACCTTTCAAGGGGAGTAACTCGCTCGCCTCGCCTGTGTCGACTCCGGTCATATGCGCATATGCGAGAACTCCTTTCGGCCGCTTTCGTGGAGCATTAGCCAATTACACCGCGGTAGAATTGGGTACATTGGCTGTAGAGGGAGTATTGGAACGGGCTGGAATAGACCCTCATAGCGGAATTATCGATCAAGTCTACATGGGACAGGTGCTTCAAGCAGGGGCAGGACAAGCACCTGCTCGCCAAGTAGCGATAGCTGCTGGACTGCCCTACTCAACCCCATGTACTACCATCAACAAAGTCTGCGGTTCAAGCCTCAAGGCAGCAATGGTTGCTGCAACAGAAATCATGGCTGGAAAATCCAATGTTGTAATTGCTGGTGGAATGGAGTCCATGAGTCAAGCACCGCACTTTATTCGTGGGGCAAAGCGAGGTGATGAAATTTCATTTGCAGAATTGACCGGGATTTTGAGTCACGATGGTCTGAAGGATGCCTATGATGGATCAATGATGGGAATTACTGGCGAGACAATCGCAAAAGAAGCGAATATTTCTCGTTTAGAATCTGACAGATATGCACTCCGTTCGCACACACTATCTGACTCGGCCTGGGAAAATGGATGGCTTGCAGAAGAGGTTGTTTCCATCGACGAGTTGGAGCGAGATGAAGGAATTAGAATTGATACATCCATTGAAGGTCTCACTGGACTTAGAACTGTATTCAAGGATGATGGGCAAGTTACCGCTGGTAACGCAAGTCAGGTGTCTGATGGAGGTTCAGCCGTTCTAATCGCTTCTGAGGAAATCGCCAATGAAAATGGCTGGCCAATACTTGCTAAAATCATTGATTACGTCACATCTGGTGTAGAGCCAAATAGGGTTATGTCTGCTCCTATTCCTGCCATTCAAATGCTCCTAGACCGGAACAAATTGGAAATTTCTGATATAGATATTTTAGAGCATAATGAGGCTTTTGCAGCCGCTTCGTGTGCCATTCAGAATGCATTTGAGTTCCCAGATGAGGGATTCAATCCACACGGAGGAGCGGTGGCGATTGGGCACCCGCTTGGGGCAACTGGAACACGTTGCCTGATGACTCTCGTAAATGCCCTGAATCGAAATAATGGTGGTATTGGAATTGTAACAATTTGCCTCGGTGGCGGCAACGCTGTTGGGATGCTGATTGAAGCCTGAAGTATGCTAGAAATCCGCCCCCATAGGGGGCGAAGGCTAGCCGGTGGGCTAATAGGGAGGTCTTGGGTCGCCGGCCTCGATGGTTACTCCAGTACGGCAGCACACTCGCTTCGAGAAGGCTCGAATCATAGGTGCAAGAGCATTGCAAATTAGCATGGGTGCACCACTATATGTATCCGAAGATGAACTCCGTGAAAATTTCATGCAAGAACTAGTCCAGCTTTTTGGAACAGAAGATGCTCAAGCAAGATTCGTACTTGACCCTCTTAAGATTGCAACGCTAGAGTACGAATCTCACCGCATTCCAATCGATGTGGACCCTCATATTGAGGAAGAGTGAGGGCTCTACCGCTTATCGGCCATTCAGAGGTGGTAAGCAATGCTTCAGAAAGTCGATACTAAGAGACTAACCGCTGGTTTGATCGTACTTACCTTTCTAGTGATTGCTGTTGGCGGATTAATCAGAGTTTCAGATGCTGGAGAATCCTGTCCGGATTGGCCGACTTGCTTCGGCACATGGGGGTTCGATATTAGTCCCGAGGAGCAAGAAAGATGGTGGAACGAAAATCCCGATGAAATAGACTCCCGGGGTGAACATCATAGATACACTACTTTTGAAATTTTTACGGAGTGGTTTCACAGACTATTGGCAGGAGCAATTCTTGGCCCTCTGGTAATTCTAAACTGGCTAATCATACGTCGTAATGAAGATACGTCAAAACGCTCGACTTTCGCATCTAACTTGGCGCTGGGACTAATCATTTGGCAAGGGGCACTCGGTTGGTTAACCGTCAAAATTGACAATATTCATTGGAGTGTAGCAATGCATCTATCAAGCGCCCTTGCATTCATATTATGTCTCATTTGGTTATGGATTTGCATTAATCGAGATGAGGGGATTCAGCCATCTTGGTTAGAATTTGACCCGATCCTCGCTTCTAAGTGGAAAAATAGAATTGCGTGGTTAGGGCTTAGCACCTTTACCACAGTTTTTGCTGGAGTGTTTGTCGCTACAACACCCGGTGCAGATCAGATATGTGGTGTATCAGGCGATGTAAATTCATGGCCTCTTTGTAACGGAGATTACCTTCCAGAAATAGTTGACTTGGAAGGTCAATCTCAAATTATTCATCGATGGCTGGTTGCATTTGTTGGAGGTATTCTACTAATTGCTTGTTGGTATGTTAGAAATGAACAGATTCAGCACCAGCATGGAATAATCCTCAGAAATTGGATTTGGGCAGCAACTGCACTATATTGCTTGAATATTGCAATCGGAGCTCTGTACATCCTTTCTTGGTCACCGGATAATGAAACATTCCGCGAAATACTTTCTCTGATTCATCTGTTGGTTGGCAGCACATCATTTCTTACTCTAGCAACCTCTTGGTTGGCTATCTCTGCCTTCGCCCTACATGAGCCTGAACCTGAGGCCCTGTGATGAGTCGAATTGAAGCGTACACGCCCTAAGGATGTGCTATGGGAGATACCGGGAGTGCGGCTAAGGCTTGGCTCACTCTAACTAAGCCAGGAGTAGTTGTTCTTCTGCAGATTACCGCACTATGTGCGGTAATATCTCACGATTTGCTTGAAGCATCGGGGTTCTCTGATATGGATTGGAATGAATCCATTCGTACCATGGCGATTGTTTTCGTTGGAGGCTATCTTACAGCAGGAGGCGCTAATGCAATCAATATGTGGTACGATAGAGATATTGATCCAGTTATGCAACGGACTTCAAAAAGGCCGATACCAACTGGTACTGTGAGTGCAAATGGAGCACTGATTTTTGGAATCTTCATTTCGGTATCGGGAGTTGTCTGGTTCCTTGAATTTGCTAACCAAGTAGCTGCTTTTTGGGCTGCATTTAGTATCCTATTCTATGTCTTCATTTACACAATCTGGCTTAAGCGAACCTCAGTTCAAAACATAGTCATCGGAGGTTTAGCTGGTGCAACTCCACCAGTAATCGGTTGGGCTACTGCAGTAGGCGACTTAACTATCAATCTAGATTCAGTAGAAGATTTTGCAATTTCAATTTTTGATTTGGGGAGCTTGATGCCTTGGTATCTCCTCTTGCTAATTTTCCTATGGACTCCACCTCATTTCTGGGCATTGGCGCTATATCGTTCGGAGGAATACAACTCGGTTGGAATTCCAATGATGCCTGGAGTTAAAGGTGCAAGAAGAACTCTTATAGAAATGAAGGTATACTCTATTTTCTTGCTTATTCTAGCAGTATTTGCACCCATCGCTATGGGCGGAATGGATAGGTATGATACAATCTACCATGTATTTGGTTGGACTTCGATTATTGCCACTTTGTGGTATGCCAGAACAGTATTCATGATCGACACAAATGAGCCTCGTACTGCTTCTGGAAGAATCCCTACCGCGGCTCGCTCTTTCTTTGTTTCAATGATATATCTCGCCCTGATGTTTGCAATTGTGGTTACTGCAAGTGCTGGTTTACAAGGATCAATTTTAGGAGCAGTATTGGCGGCTACAATGATTGCTAGGGATGAATGGAACTCAAAAGCGTCTTCATCGCAGATTTCAGCCTGAATTCAGGAAATCCTCAAACGCCTGCCCGCCTGTTCGACGGCCGTGGTACGCATCAAGCGGCCGGAGGGTCGAGAATGAATGAGCGAGAACTCATCTATGATTGGAACATCATAGACTACGAAATAAAACGCGATTCTGCTAACCACCCACATGATGTTTGGTTCGATGATGAAACCCTGAGAGACGGGCTACAAAGCCCGAGTGCGCGTAATCCAACTATAGAACAGAAAATCGAATTAATTGATTATATGGAGAGGCTAGGAATTCAGAAAGTGGACCTTGGCCTTCCCGGAGCTGGTCCATTTCATGTCAGTCACATAGATTCAATGCTCACCCACATGGGCGAGAATGGTTACGATTTGAGACCAGGTTGTGCTGTTCGGACCGTTGTAGGAGATATCGAACCGCTGGTAGATTTGCAAGCCAAGCACGAGCGGCAGATTCAGGCAAGTGCATTTCTCGGAACAAGTCCCATCAGACAATTTGCAGAAGGTTGGACTATGGAACGAATCCTAAGTACGGCAGAGAAAGCGGTTACCTTTGCGGTTGACAACGATATCCCTGTGATGTTTGTTACTGAGGATACCACCCGCTCAAAGCCGGAAGAAATCAAGGCTGTTTACACTAGAGCAATAGAATTGGGTGCCGACAGAATTTGTGTTTGCGACACCTGTGGCCATGTGACTCCTAATGGAGTACGAAAATTGCTCACTTTTATTCAAGACGAAGTTATTCCTGACGCAGGAGTAAAACGCAGAGATATCGAAGTCAATTGGCATGGTCACCAAGACAGAGGATTGGGTGTTGCAAACAACCTCGCGGCTGTTGAAGTTGGGGCGGATGTAATTCACGGAACTGCATTGGGTGTAGGAGAAAGAGCTGGGAATGCTCCACTAGATCAAACCCTAGTCAATCTCTCACTGATGGGAGTTATCGAAAATGACTTAACTGCCCTAAATGAATACATGAAAAAGGCGCATGAGTATGTCGAAGTGGCTCTTCCTCGGAATTATCCTGTCTTTGGTGAGGATGCCTTTGAAACCGGTACTGGAGTACATGCTAGCGCGGTAATCAAGGCTATGAAAAAGGGGGATAATTGGTTAGCAGATCGTGTATATTCAGGAGTGCCTGCTCAAGATTATGGCCTCAAGCAGGTTATCCGAATTGGACATATGAGTGGGCGTTCAAACATTATCTGGTGGCTGGAAGAAAATGGTTACCAAGCAGATGACGATTTAGTCGCTCATATGTTTGAGGTGGCCAAAAATCAGCGCCGATTGATGGATGATGATGAAGTTCATCATGCTATATCGGAATATAATCAAAACAACTGATTAATTAGTAATTTTAGGCGATGCGCTTACCACCCATGCATCGGCAACGGCTAAAACCCCTACAACATCGAAGTCGACCCATGCGTACGATAGCGATGCTCCTTGTTCTGATGCTTGTATCACCTGTCGTGGCAACGATTGGTGAAGGGCAAAATAACAATATTGACTTTGAAGTGAGTGGAGAGAATATCCTACCAACTTACTCCAAAGCGGTTCAATTGGCCTTCGACAGAGTAGAGAATCTCAATCAATACACCTTTGAAGAACTATCCCAAACCAACCAATGGTTGATTGTAACCCAAATCCCTTTGGAAAAGCAGCCGTTGACTTTAGCAAAGCCAGAATCCGTGGAACCTGCACCCATCCTAAGAGGGGCTTATATTTGGTATTTTGATGACCCATTAGAGGTTATTGACGAACTTGAAATGTTGGTTGAAATTGGTCATATAGAATCTTATTCGCCATTAGTGGAGCGCCAACAATTTCCAAGAGATAATCCCAATGATCCAGAGTTTTCTTCACAATGGCATCTTGAAAATACGGGTCAGACATCAGGACTGAGTGGAGAAGATATCAATGCCACAGATGTCTGGGACAATTATCGTGGTGAAGGTGTAGTAATCAGTATCGTTGACGATGGCTTAGACCACCAACATCCCGATATTATCGATAACTACGATGCTAACTACTCCTACGACTGGTGTAACGACGATAGTGATCCCGCGCCAAGTTCCTGGAATGGTCATGGTACGTCTGCTGCAGGTGTAGCCGCAGCGGTTGGAAATAACTCACTATATGTTTCAGGAGCGGCTTGGGAAGCCACATTAGGTGGTTCTACCTTAATCGCATGTTGGTCTGGCGACAGCACAGAAGCCAATGCATTATCCTTTGAAAACGATGATATCGATATTTACTCAAATTCTTGGGGCCCCTCAGATGATGGCGAAACACTATCAGGACCAGGCCCACTTACTTTAGCTGCTTTTGAGGAAGATGCCTACAATGGAAGGAAAGGGTTGGGTAATTCCATCACATGGGCTGCAGGTAATGGGTTAGGAAGTGATGATGATGCCAACAAAGATGGTTATGCAAACAGCCGATTCACCATTGCAGTAACCGCAATCTCTCACGAAGGAGAACAATCATACTATGCGGAACCTGGTGCAAATATCCTCGTTGCAGCTCACTCAAATGGCGATGGTGAGGGAATAACCACCACCGACATAGTAGGAAGTGGAGGTTACAACGGTAGCGGAAATGTGACCCACACATTCGGAGGAACCTCCAGCGCCACACCATTAGCAGCCGGAGTAATCGCCCTAATGTATGATGCAAATCCATTTTTGACTTGGCGAGACGTTCAGGAAATTTTAGTCCATACTTCACGAATGAATGACCCTAACGATTCTTCTTGGAACACTAATGGAGCAGGTCACGATGTCTCTCACAAGTATGGATTCGGTGCAGTAGATGCCGGAGCGGCAGTGTCCATGGCGTTGAATTGGACAACTCTAGATCAGGAAATTAACTCAACCTATGGCCCATATTTACCTGACTTCGATATCCCTGATGGAAATCAGTCTTGGAGTGAATTTCCAATCACTGTAAACACCGAACTGTCGATAGAAAGTGTAGATGTTATTGTAGACATCAACCATACATACCGTGGTGACTTAGACATTGTATTACAATCACCAGATGGAACTGAATCCTGGTTGGCGGTAAGTAACGGCGATAGTAACGACGACTATTCTGATTGGCTATTCAACACAGTTCACCATTGGGGTGAATCGAGCATGGGCCTTTGGACACTAAAGGTACGTGATTCCACCAGTGGAGGAATGGGAACTCTGAATTCCTGGGAGCTGATTTTCCATGGAGTGGATAATGATTGGGACCATGACGATGATGGACTATCTGACGAAAATGAAACTCAAGTTTGGGGCACAGACCCCTATGATGCCGATACTGATGATGATGGCTTGTCAGATTATGATGAAGTTATGATTCATGGAACCGACCCTCTTGCGAGTGATTCGGATACTGATGGATTGACCGATCTGCAAGAAATATTCAACTATGCAACAAATCCTATGAATTCAGATAGCGACAATGATGGACTTTCAGATGGATTAGAAGTAAATTATTGGGGGACTAATCCTCTGGACTACGACCCCGATGCCGACAATGATTTATTCTATCATTTCCAAGATTGTAACGACAATAATCCAGATGTTAATCCGGGCACATACGAGAGATTGAATGGAATTGATGATGATTGTGATGATTTAACTGATGAAGGTTTCAATTTTACAGACAGAGATTCAGACGGCCTGTTGGATTGGCCAGAATACCACATCCATGGAACAGATTTTGAAGATGCTGATACCGATGATGATGGATTGGAGGATGGTATCGAGGTGGAAACTTATGGCTCTAATCCTCTATCTTACGATCCAGATTCGGATGCAGATGGATACCATTGGTTCCTAGATTGTGACGACGAAGACGAATATCGTAATCCAGCCCTGCCTGAATTGTTAGACAACAAAGACAACGATTGTGACCTGGTAATCGACGATGGATTTTGGGATTTGGATTCCGATTTTGATGGATTAGATGATTATGACGAATATCACAACGTCACAAGTAATCCCTATGATGGCGATACCGATGATGATGGATTACCTGATGGGCTCGAAGTAAAGACGTATGGCTCGAATCCACTTTGGGCTGATCCTGACGATGATGGAGACGGCTGGTATTGGTTCCAAGATTGCCAAGATGATGATGCTGATAGAGCTCCTCTACTCGCAGAATCATTAGACGCAAAGGACAATGATTGTGATGATCAGGTAGACGAGGACTTCCGTACTATTGATTCAGATCAAGATGGCCTATGGGATTACGATGAGTTCCATAATTTATCTACAGACCCAACAGATTCAGATTCTGATGATGACGGAATGAGTGATGGCAAGGAAGTAATAGAAACCGGCTCAGACCCATTGGTCTTCGATCATGACCGTGACGAAGACGGTTACTATGCCTTCGAAGATTGTGAGGATTTGATTGAAACAATCAACCCAGATGCTACTGAGACATGGAATGGTTGGGATGATGATTGTAACGATGTTGTCGATGATTCTTTGAATCGAGTTGATTTAATCGAATCGTCCCTTAGCAGAACCAGTACCGCAAATTGGGACTCTGTAAATGATACACTTCGTATAGATATTCGAAGTATCCCGAGTACTGTTAGTAAGGAAATGGTCTGGGAGATGGAAGGGGTAATTTTGTCTGCCAACTTGAGTGAAAATGGTCAGACATTAATTCTAAACGAAATCGATTGCAAATCGAAGGATTGGCAATTAGCAGAAATTCTTTGCTCTGAGCGCAGTGGTTTGCGAGAACTAAATCTCACAATAACAGATTCTGGATTTGAAACCAAGCTACAATGGACTGTCGATGTAGAAGTCTACGTCCCAGCACCAACTTTGATTGAATCTCTATTCTCATTCTTAGGCTCTACTTCCGGAATTATTGTTATTCTTTTCGTTATTCTAACGCTTGTTGGAGGAGTGGCATTTGCCGGAATGAAGATTAGAGAAAACAGAATGATTGCTGAGGCCTATGCAGAATTCAAAGTTAACCAAAACCCACTAGGCGTTACTCCCGAGCATCGAGCGGTTGAACTGCCATCTGCTCCTGATCTCAGCGATCTACTGAGTCAACACAGTGATAACAACCCCCCTATGGTAGAATCTGTTCCGATGCTTCAATCAACTGTAGTCACAGTCGATGCCACTCCTGTAATGGTTGAGGATTTGTCCGAAGAAGAATGATACTCAGGCTTCATCCGCTTCTTCTTCGGCAGCCGAAGGAAGATTTTCACCCCACTCAGCATCTGGTGACCCACCTTCCCATTCACCTACAACCGAGATATCCTCGATTTCATCATCATCGCGCCATGGAGGTTCTCCATCGGCTCCGCTTAACACTAGCACACCTTCATCATCCAAACGTCTCTTTACGGTCTTGACTCCTTTTGAAATCGGCAATAAATGACCTATTGGAGTACCAGTAGTTACGAATGGATGCGTTGCTGTACAAATCAGTAGACCATCTGTGGGTGAGCGTATTTCCATTGAAACCCCCGGGTGTTCGGGGTCCGAGACAGTTGCAACCAATTCATCCTTCTCTACCCAAGAGCCAGCAGGAGTCAATACATCTAGGAGACCACCATAGTCCGAGCGAACCCATACCGAACCAGATGCGAGTAGTCGAAATCGTGGTCGACTAGAATAACCAGGAATCACTTTCAAACTCCTCAATACATTCAGAACTCCATACATAGCAATCTGGATAGATTCAGGGTCTGCTTCATCTGAACCACCACCTTCGTAGGTAATACAACTAATTCCATGGCCATCAGCGGTTCTTCTTAGGGAGCCTTTCGGACCTTCACTGTCTAGAATTACCTCGATTCCGAAGGAGCGGGCGGTTCGATTACTTGCTGGATTAGCCAAGTTGGCCCTAATTTGTGGCATATTTGTACGGCCCAGAGCCGCGGTGTGTAGGTCGAGAATATGGTCAGATTTAGAGAAAATTTCTTTCCATAATCTGTTTGCTACCCTAGAAGTTGTGTTTGAATCTTCTTTGCCTGGGAAGAAACGATTCAAGTCTCTGCCATCAGTCATGTATCTGCTTCGACGACGGTATCCCGGCATATTCACAATTGGGATAATCCGAATGGTTCCTGCAACCGTGGTGGGATCTATCGCCTTATCCTCTCCCAAGATTGCGTGCGATTGTAAGTAAGTCAATGCTAACGGACCAACCAATTCGTTTCCGTGAAGTGCTCCGATTAGGGTAACTACCGGCCCAGGCCGAGAACCATGAATTACAGTAATTGGAATAGGCCAAGATTCACCAATTTCTATGTCCATTAAGTCGTACTCAATTTGTCGAATTGTTCCCGGTTTCACAAGCTTACGTCCAATTCGATGCGATTTCCAGCCACTAGTACGAGACCATGACTTCGGAGTGCTGCTAGGCTCTTCCAATGCTTTCTCAATCTCTTTTCTTCGACTCGTTGGAATTTGATTTGAGACCTTTATTGGCTGATGGCGCCGCCTCTTTGCCCTTGGAACTCGAAAGTTCCCGCCACCTTTTTTCGATGACTTAGGTGTCTCTTCGGAATCCACCAATACCACTCTGTGGAGTCAACCAAATAAGAGGATTAGCATACAAGGATTGAGTGAAATTTTGGTTTGTTCTTGAGTAATTCTTGTATTCCGCTTATTGCGCCGGATGAACAATGAGTGCCGTAAAGGGGAAGTCTGTTCAAGAGTTACACGCTCCAAATAGCATCTGTTTTGGTTGTGGTCCGGCTAACTCAGAAGGACTACGTATACACTCCTTCAGGAGCGAAAATGGATTAGAAATGCGGTTTAACCCCTCTGCTGAACATCAAGCATTTCCAGGTATGATAAACGGAGGAATAATTGGAACTTTGATGGATTGTCATGGTAATTGGACCGCTGCGATTGCACTCATGGACCAATCTGGAGATGTCGAACCCCCTTGCACAGTTACTGCCAATTACAGCATCAAACTCCGTAGACCAACTCCTTTCGGACATGAAATAATAGTAACTGGAGAGGTAATAGAACTGGCTGATGATAGAGCCAAAGTCAAGATGGAATTAACCTCTGATGGAAAAATATGTGCCATTGGAGAGGGTCTATTCGTTGCGGTAAAAGAAGGGCATCCTGCATACCATCGATGGAATTAGTAAGTAAAGTGCTCAGAACAAGAGTATATACACCAAGTTGCTCAATTAATGGCCATGATGGATGAACTTGTGATGGTTCTACAAATCACTATCGCAGTTGTGATAATTGCAGTTTGGATATTCAGACCAAGGCTAGAAACCAATTTCCGTGCTGGAAATGCAAAGAATATTGTTGAAGAATTTGCAATATACGGATTACCAAAGTGGTCAGTATACGTTATCGGTGCAACAAAATTGACTCTTGCAAGTCTGCTAATCTTGGGTATTTGGTATTCTTCATTAGTGCAATTTGCCGCAGTTGGAATGGGTATCTTGATGGCAGGCGCTGTCGTTTGTCACCTGAGGACAAAGGGAGATCCACTAAGCCGTGCGACTCCCGCATCTCTCATGTTATTGATGTGTGCTCTAGTTTTTTATCTCGGTTAAGCAATTAGATTCGGTATCCTTTAGAACGGCGGATTCTAAGTCGCTACGTGGCGGTAGACGAAGACCTCGCAGAGGTAAGTCTCGCAGACCTACAGGTGGATGAGAGAATAATCCAACACCTTAGGTCTGAATGGGGTATTGAAGAGCTATTTCCACCGCAGCGTGAAGCCTTACCATACGCACTGGCTGGGCACAATGTTATGCTTACTATTCCCACAGCTAGCGGAAAATCATTGGTTGCTCATCTGACAATGATACAACGGCTAATTTCTGACCTAAATGGAGCCAGAGGCTTGTATATCGTCCCACTCAAAGCCTTGGCTTCTGAGAAAGTCGAGGAGTTACAGGAATTGGCGAGTTTAGTCGGACTTAGAGTCGGTATAGCGATAGGAGATAGAAGTGGTGAAAATAGTGGAATCGATGATTCTGATATTCTAGTTTGCACTAGTGAAAAACTCGATTCAATATTGCGAACTCGTGAGGGGGTAATGGAAAAAATTGGCGTAGTAGTGGCTGATGAATTTCATCTATTACACGATATTTCTAGAGGACCGACGCTGGAAGTTCTTCTTTCCAGAATTCGTCACTCACAACCCGAAGCTCAACTCATTGCCCTATCAGCGACGGTTGGAAATTCTCAAGATATGGCAGATTGGTTAGATGCAAAACTAATCCAATCGAGTTGGAGGCCAATACAGCTCCATTCGGGTACATTAACTGGACTTAATGTCAAGATTCATCGCATAGATGGCCCGGAACATGTGGAATGGCCAGAACCGAGAATGATTGAAGGAAAGAACACAAAAAGGCTGCAAGCAGTCCTAGATGATTCATATTCTACAGGTGGACAAATGCTTGTATTCGTAAACTCTAGAGCATCCGCCCAGAAAGAAGCCAGAGAGTTGTCCAAACATATTAGAAAACAAATTTCCGATGACCCGATGAAGTATGATACAGAACTAATCGATGAGTGGGACAACCTCGCCGAGCGATTAACACGTCGAGAGGATACTTCGGTGATGGGTAGATCGCTCGCACAAGCGATTAGAGGAGGTGTGGCATTCCACCATGCTGGACTAACTCATAACCAAAGGAAGGCTGTCGAAGAGGCATTCAGACAAGGGACTTTGCTAGCAATTGTTGCAACTCCAACCCTCGCACAGGGAGTAAACCTGCCAGCCAGAAGAGTAATCATTCGAGATCATCGTAGATGGAGTTCTATTGGCGGAGGTTCAATGCCTCTTCCAGTGATGGAAATACGACAGATGTTAGGAAGAGCTGGGAGACCTAAATTTGACGACTCTGGTGACGCATGGATACTAGCAAAAGACGAGGATGATGAATTAAATATCGTCGAACTGTACATGTTAAGTGAACCTGAAGAAGTCACTTCAAAATTAGCTAACCCCTCGGCAATTCGTGCGGAAGAGGACCCCGCATTATTGACTCATCTTCTCTCGGTTATGGCAACAGGAGGGTTACGAGATAGGGACTCAATATCACGATTTTTTGACCAAACTTTCCTTGCTACTCACATGAATGAACAAAGTTTGGAAGCACGCCTTGACGATGTTATTGGCTGGTTGGCTGAAAATGGAATGATTACTAGAGAAGGAGAATCTGATGAGGTTCTATCGAGAATTAAAGAAAGAGAGAATTCTACATCTGAAACAGAAGATTGGCAAGATGAAATGCCTGAATGGGCTAAGACGGGGGAAAGTGTACCAGGCTTAGAGATATCAAAATCAGAATTCGAATCAACAACCACACTTCCTCCTAGGAAAGGACCAGCAATCTTTGGTTTTTCAAGGGCTAGTCAAAGAATTACTAGTGAACCAACCCTTCCCGACCCTGCTTCAATGACGTATTCTTCAACCCCTCTTGGATATCGCGTCGCTAGACTGTATCTCAATCCAATCTCTGGTAGAATGATACACGATGGGATACAAAAGGCAATGAAAATAATGATTGGAACCGATGATGTACGGCAACTATCTCCAATGAGTTTGCTTCACTTAGTAGCCTGTACTCCAGATTTTCTTGCCCTTTGGCCTAGAAAAGAGGAGGCTGAGAGAATCCATGCGGCTATCCATTCTCATCAGCGAGAGTTCCTAACAGAAGCTGTGGATGCAGATATTGAACGTAGAATGAAGGGCGTTTTGGTGCTTGAAGATTGGATTAATGAAGCGAGGATGGAAGATCTCGAGAATAATTGGAATGTTCAACCAGGCGATGTACGGAGCAGGGTTGATTTGGCCGAATGGTTACTATATGCTATGAGAGAAATTCTCAACGACGATGAGGAGTTAAGGCAATTAGGTCCCTCAGAACATAAGGTGCTAGTGGATTTGGTCAGCGAATTACACAATAGGGTTAGACACGGCTGTAAATCGGACCTACTTGGATTAGTTAGCATTAGAGGAATTGGCCGAACAAGGGCTAGAGAGATGGTTACCTTACTAGGCGTTGAGAACGCTGTCGATGTCGCTTCATTAACCGAAAAAGACCGTGAGAACCTAGCAAGTCAAAGAGGTTGGAGTATTCGCCTAGTGGATAATTTGGTAGAGGCTGCGGCTAGATCAATTAGACGATTAGGTTGAACTGTATAATTCATCAATCAGACCGCATCGGAAAGCATGGCAGAGGGCCATAGAGTGCCTTGGTTCCCCGCATGGGGAATACGTTTTCCAGATCCATTAGACGACCCACAAGATGTAATTTCAATGTTCAATGAATGGAGGCCGAACCAACGTTGGTTGTTACTCACCTACTCCGCCGCCGCAAGCGAGATTCATCTATGGACGGTTTGGCACGCCCTGAGAAGGAGAGAATTGCGGAACTCAATGGTTGGAAATAATGTCGACACAGAATTCCTAAGATTGATTTCCGGCACTCACCAGATACGAATCGCGTTCGAGCGAGCTGGCCTAACGCAGGGTGATGAAACTGCTTGGATTGTCTACCTTCCGGAGTTTGGCACAGATTACCCATTTACTAACGATAATGAAATATTGGAAATCCCAAGAGATACATACAATGATGCTGCTTTGGATGCAAATCGTTTGATGCTTCATCTAAAATCCAATCTAGTAACTGAAAGACCAATGCCAACCAACATTGGATTGCAACGATTAGGATATGAATCTAAAATTGAAGACTCTAATCTATTGGAGCTTGAATCTGCGTTTATGTTACACGCGGCTATGGCAGATATGAACACTTGACCCCTTTGGGGTCAAACTGATAGACGGAGGCCTCTAGGGTTGAAATGAGATTATGTCGAGATTCCATGGATTCCGTACCTGTAATGTCTGCAATGAAAGCTGTACTCCAAGTAATTTTGTTGATTACAAAGGGAAGAGGTATTGCACCGCATGTTGGATCGAAAAGGAAAACCCCAAGCACGAGGGTGTTGATGAAATTAGAGCTGCAAATAGGGAGGCTGCGGCAAAGTGGAAGAGGCAGAAGTACAACCGAAAAGATGGGCCTTTACCAACTGGGCCTATGTCATCTAAGAAAGATTGAGGAAGAAACATGAGTTTTGTTCCAAAAGATCTAGATGGTTCGTCTTGGGAATCCATAGAACCGTTCATGAATGACCTTAGAGATCGTAAATTGAGTTGCTCAAATTGTCTAGAAACTTTCATCGCCGATAGATCTAGCCTATCCGAAGTTATCTCAGAGGCTAGAGCCAGACTCTACATCGATATGACTTGCCACACAGATGATGAGGACATACAAAAATCTTGGATGCAATTCGTAGAAAATGTCCAACCAAAATTATCAGAGTACAGCGATACTCTAAATCGACGACTTGTTGAACACCAGGCATTGGATGAGTTGCCAGAGAGATTTGGCATATTAGTCAAGGGAATAAAGACCGATATCGCGATATTTAGAGAGGAGAATATACCACTAAGCACACAGGCAACGAAACTCGTCACTGAATATAATGAGATATGCGGAGCGCAAATGGTAGAATTTGATGGAGAACAGAAGACCTTTGCTCAAATGGCCATTTACTTTGAGAATACAGATCGGAAAATCCGAGAGGACGCTTGGAAAGCTGTCTCTGAGAGACGATTTGAAGATAACGAAAGAGTTTCAGAAATCTATGATGAATTGATTCAGATACGTCATAAAATGGCCACAAACGCAGGTTTTGAAGGTTTTCAACAGTATATGTTCGCCTCTATGCACCGATTCGATTACAGTATCGAAGATTGTTTAGAATTCCACGAGTCAATCGAAACTGTATGTCAACCATTGCGACATCGAACCGATGGAGAAAGAATGCGAGATTTAGGAATTGATTCGTTAAGACCATGGGATATGGGTGTCGATGTGAAAGGTCGACCTCCACTTCAGCCATTCAATGATGTCCAAGAAATGGTAGATGGTTGCTCTCGAATTTTCCACAACATGTCGGAAGAACTCGGAAATTACTTCGACCAACTCGATGCTAATGATTGCCTTGACTTAGATAGTCGGAAGGGAAAAGCACCTGGAGGATATCAGTATTATTTGCAAAAGAGTAGATTACCATTTATTTTCATGAATGCTGCTGGGACCCAGCGGAATATTGAGACCATGATCCACGAAGCCGGCCATGCTTTCCACTCGTTCTATTCCGGTCACCTAGATCTAATCCATGAGAGAGATTCCCCAATTGAATTCGCCGAAGTAGCTAGTATGTCAATGGAACTTCTAACCCATCCTCATTGGGAAGAATTCTATGACAACAAAGATGCTGATAGAGCAAGACGAAAACACCTAGAAGACATCATTTCCTTTATGCCATGGATGGCGACAATCGACGCCTTCCAACATTGGGTATACGCAAACCCAAATCACTCGAGAGAGGAGAGAGCAGAGAAGTGGTTAGAACTTGGAGAACGTTTTGGACCTAAGGTGAATATGACTGGATTTGAGGATATACACAAAGTATCCTGGCAACGTCAGGGTCATTTATTTGGAGTACCTTTCTATTATGTGGAATACGGTATTGCACAACTTGGTGCACTACAGATGTGGAAGTATCATCGAAGAGATACCCAAGACGCTCTTGATAGATACAAAGCCGGACTTTCATTGGGTTACACCCGAGGGTTGACTGAATTGTTTCAAGCGAGCGGATTAGAACTATCCTTTTCCGAATCCTACGTTGGTGAACTCATCGGGGAAATCGATGAAGCACTAGCAGAATTACCTGCATGACTTCACACTCGGACCCCGAGGGCCTCTCAAGAATCAATCCCTGAGACCCTCGGCAGTCACGGTGAACACAGCCTCTCCCTCAGGCAAATTGGGGCTGTCGACTAGTCGGGCAATTCTTCGCCCTCCCTTTGACTTCCTGAGGTAGAGACGGAAAGTGCTGGCGTGTCCAACAATATGGCCTCCGATGGCCTTTGTTGGATCACCCCACATTGCATCTGGTTTTGACATAACTTGGTTAGTTACCAAAACTAGAGCATTATGTACATCCGATAACTGTTTTAGTTCTTTCAGATGTCTGTTGAGTTTCTGCTGTCTTGTAGCTAGCATTCCGCGACCTACATATTCTGCGCGGAAGTGACTAGTGAGTGAATCTACTATTACCAACTTGACATCAATATTCTTCGAGAGCTTTTTGATCTCATCTACTAACAACATCTGATGCGCGGAATTGTATGCACGAGCGACATGTATTCTATCAAGAACTAAGATTGGATCTAAACCTACAGCTTCTGCCATCTGAGCTATTCTTTCAGGTCTGAACGTGTCTTCGGTATCTATGTAGAAAATCTCTCCATCAAATCCTCCTTGTTCAGTAGGAAGTATCGTGTTAACGGCTAATTGATGACCTATCTGTGTCTTTCCACTTCCGAACTCACCATACACCTCAACTATTGCTTGGGTTTCAAATCCACCTCCTAGCAATTCGTCAAGAGCGGCTGAACCCGACGTTAACTTCTGGACTTCTTTACGGCGTTCAAGTAATTTGTTACCTGATATGAATCCGCCAATGTTTGCCATTTTCTTAGCGCCCTGAATAATCTTCGAAGATACCGCTTCACCCAATTCGGCTTGTTCGGCTAATTCATTTGGACTCATTACTGCGATAGCGAGTAATTCTTCAAAACCAGCCTCGCGTAATTTTTCCGCCGTAGCTGGTCCTACACCTGGCAGATCATCTATAGTTGCCTGCTCTTCATCTGCATCTATCACTATTGAGCCATCTTCTTCATCTAACTTCTCACTTGCGGTCTTCTTGGCCATCTTTCTCACCTTTCCTTCACTATCCCTCAATGCTAGGCAGTATATGAACAACAAACGGACCCCTTTTGGATAATTGAAAGTGTACTTAACACTGTATAACCTTGCAGTGGCCCTATTTTTCACTTTTAGTTTTCATTTACTTCCATTTATCTTATCGACCATTTGCAAATTTATTTTGGTAGCGAGTGGTGGATTTGAACCACCGGTCTCCGGGTTATGAGCCCGACGAGATAACCTGGCTACTCCAACTCGCTGTCCCCTCGCTGATGCCTCAGTTATTTGAAGCGCGCGGGACGACCTAATTCCGATTCAGAGATGGGAACAGTCTTGAGATGCCAGCATTCCGGCAACATCTGAACCAACCATGCAAGGCAATGTCCTGATTCAGAATGCCTCCCTAGTTTTGGCTAATACCATTGTCGAAGGTGACCTTCGAGTGACCAATGGCTCTATCCAGACAATAGCAACCGGAGGTGGTTTAGAATCCTTAGATAGTGAATTGCTGATTGATGCTACTGGATTACACCTACTCCCAGGGGCTATTGATCCCCACGTTCACTTCAGAGAACCAGGCAATACCGAGAAAGAAGATTTGCAAAGCGGTAGTCGAGCCGCTGCCGCTGGAGGCATCACAGCTTTCTTGGATATGCCAAACAATGTGCCCAATGCAACAAATCGTGCTACTTTAGAATCTAAAATTGGCCTTGCTGAATCAAAAACGGTAAATCACTTCGGATTCTTTGCTGGAGCAACAAGAGATAATGTGAGAGATTTACAAGATATCGAAGGTATGGATGGGGTTTGCGGAATCAAGATATTCATGGGAAGTAGCACTGGAGATTTACTTGTTCATGAACAAAAAGACTTGGAAAATATTTTTGCAAATACTGGTGGTATAATTGCAACCCACGCAGAAGATGAGGAAAGACTTCAGCAACGTATCGCGGAATTTGGTAATCAGACAGACATCAGATTACACGCGGAATGCCGAGATGTAGAATGTGCTTTCATTGCCACAAAGAGGGCCGCAGCTCTTGCCAAAGACCATGATCATCGACTGCACATAGTCCACCTAACGAGTGCAACTGAAGCTGACTGGTTAAACAAAAACAAAGGAGACCTCATCACTACTGAGGTTTGTACCCAACACTTGACTTTCGATCAAGATGACGTGGAATCTCTAGGAGTTAGAGCCCTTATGAATCCGCCAATTCGCTATACTGAAGACCGAGATACTCTATGGAAGCGACTCAAAGATGGCACGATTGATTGCGTGGTCACAGATCATGCACCTCATACCCTTGAATCAAAATCTGTGGGATATCCAAACGCTCCAGCTGGTATGCCGGGCGTTGAGACATCTCTACCATTGATGCTTACTCATGCGATGAATGGTAAGTGTAGCATCAATGATGTAGCAAAGTGGATGTGTGCCGGTCCCGCTAGAGTTTACGGTATGAAAAACAAAGGCTCCCTTATCGAAGGCTACGATGGCGATCTGACTTTGGTTGACCTAGAAAATCGCCGAACAATTACCGATGCCGATACATGGACCAAAGTCGGTTGGACACCATATGATGGAATGGAATTGACAGGTTGGCCTACGTACACCATAGTTGATGGTCACCTTGTTCACAAACGTGAGGCTGGTGGACCCCTTAGGGGCACGCCTATTGCCAAGCCAGGAAGTACAGGTAGAGTTCTGAAATTCAACTAATTGGATTCAGACTCCACCGCTCCATCATCGGAACCTTCGGATTCTGATTCCTCAACATCATCTTCCTCGTAGTAATACCAATCAGGTAATTCGTGACCTGGAATATCCAATTCTTGGATTGGGTTTAGGTCAGAAGTGCTGTGGATAGTTACTCCAAGAGCTGAGAAAGCGTAGACATAATCACCCATGAAAATCGACCTGCGGATGTTGGTAGAGTAAGAGAACCACCAATGTACATCTGAATCATCGTTGTTGTAGAATGGAGAGTGATCTACTTCTCCATGTTCTGAGAGGCTCAAATTCTCCGCATCTACGTTGATCAATTTCAGCATAGATACATACTCGTATCCATATCCTCCATCTACATCGTAGGTATATCGGTAAGTGGAAAGAGGAACTGCAAGCAAGTTCTCTGGAGCCCAGTAGGTGAATGCCTTGTGCTCATATGT
>DAMG01000014.1 GCA_002497025.1 Euryarchaeota archaeon UBA126 | reverse complement strand
ATTGCAGCAATCGCATTTGGTATGGGAATTAATGGCTTGAGGCCTGTTGCGGAAATACAATTTGCTGATTACATCTTCCCAGCCTATGACCAAATAGTCAACGAAATCGCAAAAGTTAGACATCGATCAGGTGGCGAGTTTTGGTGCCCACTAACGATTAGAACACCAGCGGGTGGTGGAATTCGTGGAGGGCATCATCATTCCCAAAGTCCAGAGTCTCAATTTACTCACACTTCCGGAATAAATGTAGTGTACACCTCAACGCCTTATAATTCCAAAGGCTTACTAATTTCCGCGATTGAATCCAACGACCCAGTTGTTGTATTCGAGCCAAAGCGTTGTTATCGTGGGCCTTTCTATGGAGATCCGCACAACGTTCCAACTTGGAAAGACCATCCAGAAGCCGAAGTCCCAGAGGCGCATTATACAGTACCTCTTGGAAAGGCAAGACTAGCAATGGAGGGTACTGAATGTACAGTTATTTCTTGGGGTGCAATGGTCCATGTTAGTGAACAAGCAATCAAGAATTGTGGCATAAGTTGCGATTTGATTGACTTGCAAACTCTAGTGCCTTGGGATAAGGATGCTATCATCAAATCCATCGAGAAGACCGGGCGCTGTGTAATCGTTCACGAAGCCCCCAAAACCAGTGGATTTGGAGCTGAAATGGCAGCTAGTGTTCAGGAGCGATGCTTCTACCACCTAGAAGCACCAATTGAGAGAGTCACGGGGTGGGATACACCATTCCCGCACACAACAGAATGGGATTACATGCCCAGTCCGGCGAGAATCGCCGATGCAATAATGAAAACAATGGAGGAATGAAAATGACAAATCGTGTATTCAAACTACCAGATATTGGAGAAGGAGTAGTAGAAGGAGAAGTCGTGGAATGGCACGTAGCCGTTGGAGATTCGGTCTCCGAAGATGATGCTCTCGTGGATGTGATGACAGATAAGGCGACTGTGACAATCCCGTCACCTCATGATGGAACAATAGCCGTTCTACATGGTGGCGTTGGTGACATGGTTGCGGTTGGTGCTGCATTGGTCGAATTCGACGAGGGCGGCGATAGCCCAGCCGATTCTGCCGAGGAAAAACAGCCTGAACCGGAAAAAACGGATGAGCCAGAAGTCGATTCAGAGCCAAAAGCTCCGACTACTCCTCCACCAGCGACTACTGAACCAGTTGCACCTCCGCCGGTGCCGGCAATTTCTACGCCCGCGCCACTACCTACAGTTTCGACACCAAATGAAAGTACTGGTGATTCTGGAGGAAAGGCGCTGGCTAGCCCTGCGGTTCGCAGGCGCGCACGCGAGGCAGGAGTCGACTTAGCAGCGGTTCGCGGTAGTGGACCAGCAGGCCGAATACGCCACGCAGACCTTGACGCATTCATAGCAGCTGGAGGCATGGTTCAAGGTGCACCACCAGTCGCCTACACAACTCGAAGAAGCGATGTTGAGGAAATTAAGGTCGTAGGATTAAGGAGAAAGATTGCTGAAGCCATGACCGTCTCAAAGCGCCATATCCCTCATTTCTCCTACTTCGAGGAAATCGATGTGACCGAATTGGAAGAATTGCGCCAATTACTAAACGCGACAAAGTCAGCTGAACAACCGAAGTTAACCTATCTTCCTTTCATTATGTTGGCATTAGCGAAAATTATGCCAAATCACCCTGAGTGTAACGGTCATTACGATGAGGCAAATGGAATAGTTCGAAGATACGGAGCAGTCAATCTAGGAATTGCGACCCAGACCGATAGAGGCCTATTCGTACCGGTGGTAAAGCACACTGAAGCAATGGATGTATGGCAGGCGGCAGCTGAGATGCAGAGGGTTTCCGGCGCTGCTAGAGAAGGTACAGCATCCCTTGATGACCTGACTGGATCTACATTCACTATCACCAGCCTTGGACGTGATGGAGGGCTTGGAGCGACCCCCATAATCAACCACCCAGAGGTAGCGATTCTAGGCGTTCACAAAGCCCGTGAGATGCCAGTTGTACGTAATGGTGAAGTCGTCGTTCGTAGAATGATGAATGTTTCAAGTTCCTTTGACCATAGAATTGTAGATGGAGCGAATGGAGCGGCTTTGGTTCAGGCACTCAAAAGACTGCTTGAACATCCTGCTCTAATCTTCATGTGAGGTGAAAAAATGACGGATACTCGCAAATGTAAGGTGCTCGTAGTAGGAGCAGGACCCGGAGGATATGTTGCCGCAATAAGGAGTGCACAGCTCGGATTGGACACGGTAATCGTAGAAGGCGATAAGGCAGGTGGAACCTGCTTGATTAGAGGCTGTATTCCAAGTAAGGCAATTATTCATGCTGCTGAAAGATTCGAATCTTTGCGTCAACACGCAAATGAAGGTGGTCATATGGGACTATCTTTGGCCGCAGAACCTCAAATCGATATGACTGCGTTGGTTGATTGGAAAGATGCTATAGTAGAACGATTGAACAAAGGTGTAGAGGCACTGTTGAAAGGTGCCGGGGCCGAATTAGTGAAGGGATGGGCGACATTTACAGGGCCAAAGAAATGTACTGTCGAAACAACAGAAGGCAATCTTCATATTGAGGCTGAAAATATCATTATCGCAACCGGCTCAAGTCATATCGACTTACCATTTATGCCCTGCGACGAGGAGTTTGTGCTGTCTTCGACAGGCGCTTTAGACTTACAAAAATTACCAAAATCCGCCGCTATCGTAGGCGGAGGTTACATCGGGCTAGAATTGGGTTGTGCACTAGCGAAATTGGGAACTGATGTTACCGTAGTAGAAGGTATGGATTCAATTCTTGGGATTATGGATAAAGAGATTCGACGACCTCTAGAAATTTGGTTGAAGAAACATAAGGTCGCAGTACACACTAATGCTCTCGCACGCGGAACTGAAATCAAAGGTAAAGGAGCTAGCCGCAAGGCTCACTTGACATTTGAAAAGGATGGAGAAGAACAGACAATCAAGGTCGATAAGGTGTTAGTCACTGTTGGTCGTAGCCCGAATACCAAAGGATGGGGGTTGGAGAATATGGGCGTTAGAATGGACACAGGAGGGCGCTTCATTCGTATCGATCGACAATCTAGAACCAACGTGCCTGGAGTTTACGCCATAGGTGATGTAGCCGGTGAGCCGATGTTGGCCCACAAGGCTTCTGCTCAAGGTGAAATGGTAGCTGAAATTATAGCGGGTCACAATAGATCTTTCGATAAGGTAGCGATTCCAGCAATCGTCTTTACCGAGCCGGAAATCGTCTCAGTCGGTCTATCTCCAGATGAAGCCAAGGACAGAGGAGAAGAAGTCATCACTGGGAAATTCCCCCTAGCCGCAAATGGTCGAGCACTAACATTGGAAGCCGAGAAGACTGCTGGATTCATACGAGTTACCGCTCGAGAATCGGATCATGTTATTCTTGGAATTCAGGCCGTTGGTAGCCACGTAGCTGAGTTACATGGGGAATTCGTTTTGGCGCTAGAAATGGGTGCTTTATTGGAAGACATTGCTGATACAGTTCATGCGCACCCAACGATGACTGAGGCCTTCCATGAAGGAGTATTGAAGACCCTAGGGCACGCTATACACTCAGCATAATTACAACAAATGGAGGTACGGTTTTGCGACAATTGCAAATCCTCAGAGCCGATATTGAATCGCATGAATCAGTTGACAGCGCTATGTCTAGGCTGCAAGAACTGCGAATTTTAGATGAGATACCTGACACTTTGATTCTAGTCCAGCATCCTGAGGTAGTTACACTTGGCCCCAAAGCGGAGAGGGATGGGGCTTTGGAAGACCCAGCACTCTCTGACTACCCTACTAGAGTCGTAGATAGGGGAGGGGGGATGACCTATCATGGACCTGGGCAATTGGTCATATATCCAATAATTAAGTGGCAGGTAGGGGAACAATCCATTCGTAGTATAATAAATCGCCTTGAGGATTGGGTTATGGCCGCTCTTGCAGATTGTGGAATTGAAGGATATCGAGATGAAAGAATGATGGGAGTTTGGTTGGAAGGAAACAAAGTTTGCTCCATAGGACTAGCATTCAAGCACTGGGTAAGTCGGCATGGTCTAGCTCTAAATTACAATACAGTGCCTAACCGAGTGGAGGCCCTTTCTTGTTGTGGACTTCCTGCCGGAATGACCACTTCCCTGCAAGCCCTAGGCCACACGCATGACCTTGAGGGAAGAATTCTAGACCGTGCGCGATTGGAAGAAGCATTGCTAGTTCTTGCCCAACAATATCTGAATCGGGTACCAATGCAACCTGTTGATTGGTCTGTGGAGTTGGTTGTCTGAAACCAAATAGAAGCCCACTGGAAAAATATTGGTCTTTTGACCCTGATGTGATTTTCCTCAACCATGGTTCATTTGGGGCCACTCCGAATCAGGTCATGGAGGAACAAACTCGAATTCGGGCACATCTGGAATCAGATCCTGTGAGGTTCTTTGAACGAGAGGCTTTCGGCCTTATGAACGAAGCAAGCGAGAAACTCTCAGATTTTCTCAATGCAGATCCAGACGGTATGACCTTTTGTCAAAATGCCACTAGTGGCGTAAATACTGTACTTCGAAGTTTGACTCTCAATCGAGGAGACGAAATAATCATTCCAAATCATTCGTATCAAGCATGTTGGAATGCTATCGATTTTGTTGCATCAAGATGGGGAGCTAAGGTTGTTGTAGTCGACCTGCCATTTAGATGTAATTCAGAAGAAGAAATCATTGAACCCTTGTTAGGTGCAATTACCCCTAGAACTGTTCTGGCTATGATTGATACAGTAACAAGTCCCACGGGACTTAGAATGCCATTTGAGAAACTTGTCAATGAATTTCAATTGAGAGGAGTCGATGTTTTGCTTGATGCAGCACACGGCCCGGGGATAGTGCCGATTGATTTGGCTAAATTAGATGTGGCTTGGGTGACCGGAAACTGTCACAAATGGCTCTGTAGCCCTAAGGGCTCAGCATTTTTACACATTAGAGAAGATAAGAAAAAGGAAACTAAACCACTTACCATTAGTCATGGGCATAGTGCAGATTTATCACATCAAGAAAAATTCAGATTCGAATTTGACTGGCAAGGAACTAGAGACCCTACCGCAATTCTGTGTATTCCTAAATCCATTGAGATTCTCAAATCAATGGTTTCAGGAGGATTCGAGGAAATCATGGAGCATAATAATTCTCTCGCTTTGAAAGCAAGAAATCTTCTTTGTGAGAGTTTAGGCACAGACCCTCCGACTCCAGATTCGATGATATCTGCAATGGCTACAATTGACCTACCAGGAACATATTCAGGGGGTGCAGACATTATGGGCGACCCTCTTCACAACAAACTGCTTGATGAATTCAGCATCCAAGTTCCAGTGTTCCCTTGGCCACATCATAAAATGAGATATTTTCGAATTTCTGCTTATCTTTACAATGCTATTGAAGAGTATGAATACCTAGCAGAAATATTGCAAGATAATCTCTAAATTTCTATTTTCATGAATACATGAATAGAAGTAGTTGATGATTGACCGACCGAATGCCTGAGGCGACAAATGAGGGTGAAATGATGGGTGAAGCAGTTGTTGCGATTACCGGGGCATCGGGAGCACGATATGGTGTTCGACTATTGGAAGCTCTTACTGAAGCAGGTTGGAAAACTCACCTGATTGTCACTCGCGAAGGGGCATTAAATCTAGAATTAGAATGTAATAAATCTCCAGAAGACCTAGCTAATGATTCTGTAATTTTGGAAAGTAATAACAATCTTGCGGCCAGATCGGCATCTGGGTCTGCCCGTTTTGACGCATACATCGTTTGCCCCGCAAGTGGAACGACGATTGGAAAAATAGCAAATGGGATTTCAGATAATCTAGCGACTAGAAGTGCATTGGTTGCGATGAAAGAGAGGCGGAAACTCATCTTAGTGCCTAGGGAATCACCCTACGCAACCCCTCATCTCAGAGCCATGGCAAATCTTTCCGAGTGGGGGGTAGTAATTCTTCCAGCCAGTCCTGGATTTTACAATAAACCTCAATCTCTTGAGGATATGGTTGACTTCATTGTAGCAAGAATTCTCGACCAATTAAATATTGATCATGAACTTGGAAAACGCTGGACTGGAGATGAAATCGACTCTCAGTGAATCGACAACAATTACGCTCTGCTACAAGTTGGGTTCAAGAGGGGGACGTCAGCCCGAATTTTACGAATCCTATGACGAACTGGGAGTCACTCACCGTTGCACAACTGAAAGAAGAGTGCAACATTCGTGGCCTTAAGATAGGTGGAAAAAAGGCGGATTTAGTAGCTAGGCTTGGGAATTATTCCGCCCAAAATGATGTTCTTGATGCGGAAATGTTCGATGATTTCGAACCATCCGGTGGAGAAAAGATTGTAGAGCGAATAAAACAACTCCCTGTGTCGGTTTTAGCTGTGATTGGAATCATGCTAATTGGTACTATGGGGGGGGCCGTACTCTATGGTGATGATCTAATTGAATGGATTCAAGGCGAACCAGATTACCAATTAATCGAGTTTGATTCCACAAGTGCTAGAGGCTATGCTCAGAGTTTAGTCGATCTAGGACATCCAGAATGGGAGGGTAGAATGTCAGGAACTATCGAGGAACACAATACTGCAGAATTCATCAAAGCAAACTTCAGTTCCATGGGTATTCCATCAACGATAGAGGATTTTGACGTCCCCATGTTTGTTATTGATGAAGAGCCTGAATTAGGCATTTGTCAAGCGGGAGATGTAGGAGAAACGTTTCCGGCTTTCGCCTGTGGGGCAACTGACATCAATGCTGATTTCATTAATTTTGAACACAGAAGTGATTTTGTTCTGCAAGGATATTCCGGATCTTCATTCATTCGCTATGTCGATGATATCGATGTGGTTGATTTAGGCACTGGAAACGAAACAGCAGACTGGACTAGCGGAGCGGGAGCAGTGGTATTGATTCACATGACTGAGGAAACTGAATCGAATACCGCTCTGTTCAAGAGAGCTTCAGAAAACGATGTCGAAGGTTTAATTCTAATTAATGAAAGACAGAATTGTGATGACTTGGTTTCAGGGGATTGTATTCCTTACTTCAAAACTGTAGATATCTCAGCAATTGACAATATACCCATAGATATGGGTTTCATTATGGTAAGCCAAAGTGTCGGCCAGACGTTAATTGATAACGTGATAAATCAAGATGGGAGATTACAATTTATGACCTATGTTGAGAATGCAGGTGAAGCTACAGTCAAGGTTCCTTGCGGAATTATTCAAGGTGAATCTGATTCCTTGATTATCATAGGTGCACACCATGATACAGTATACATGGCCCAAGGTGCTGTCGACGATAGTTCCGGGACCGCTACTGTTCTTGAGATGGCTCGGCAATTCGGATTGATTGAAAGCCAAATGGGAAAACCAAAACATACCATTTACTTCTGTACTTGGGGGGGAGAAGAAGAAGGATTGTTTGGATCTACAGCATGGGTAGATAAACATCGAAATAACCTTTATGAAAATCTTCGATTATACATCAATTTAGATATGAATCATGTAGATGCTGAAAGAAATTCAGGCGTTACATTGGTTGGAAATGATAACTCGGATGTAAATCATATCCGAGGGATATCGAAGAAGTTTCAACAACAATATCCTGAACTTGCAGACCGTTACAATATCGAAGTTCGTAAACTTGCAAACACAGAAATGCCAAACAATTCTGACCATGCTCCATTCGTATACAATATCGATGAAGATGAGTCTGATGGGAAAAAATATGGCAGAGCAGTAGTTTGCTATGGCTCTGGATCTGAAGAATATCACACATATCTTGATAATATGGACAGGTTCAATGAAGAAAGCCTCGCTGTCTCTGGAATAATCTACGGGTCACTGGTTTACTACCTCGCCTATGGTGATTGAACTTCAGGATTCTAAATGCTCTAGAATCGCTTCATAATCAGGCTCTATACCAGGATTTTCGGCGACCCATGCATAGGAAATCTTTCCAACTTCATCAATTACAAAAACCGACCTTTGGGATGCTGTATAGTCTGGCATTACAAATGGAATCTCTACCCCATAGGCCCGTGTTGCCTGACGATTTGTGTCAGATAGTAATGGGAAGCTGATGTCATTCGCATCAGCAAAAGCCGCATTGGCAAATATACCATCTACAGAAATTCCGAACACTTCCGCCTCTGCAGTTTCCATTCGATTCATGGAATCTGAAAATGTACAAATTTCTTTTGTACAAACGCCAGTAAAAGCCGCGGGATAAAACAGTAAAACTACCCGATTACCAATTGAGTCAGAAAGTCTAACCATGTTTTTGTCAAAAGCCATCAATTCGAAGTCCGGAGCCATGTCGCCTACTGAGACCATGTACTCGGGAAGCAATATGGATTTTCAAGGTCGCGGGACCCTACATTCTCTGTGGAGAGTCTATACCAAGTAATTCGAGACCTGTTTGCAATGTTCTTGCAGTCAAGTCACAGAGAGCCAACCTGCTAATTTTTGTTTTATCTTCAGCGTTAAGAACCGGGCATATCTCATAGAATGATCCGAAAGCCTGAGCGATGACGTGTAGTTGTGTGGCTAATTTGTGAGGGGAGTGACTTGAACAAGCAGTATCTAGAGCCTCGGGATACCCTATCAATGCACGAGCAAGCGATATCTCTCGTTCATGAACCAAGATAATTTCTGCATCTAGAATCGATTTTCTATCTATTTCAGCTTTGGAGAATATACTACAAATTCTTGCATGTGCATATTGGAGGTATGGTGCTGTGTTTCCGTCAAATGAAAGCATTTTTTCCCATTCAAATGTGTAATTATTACTACGGTCGGTAGAAAGGTCAGCATATTTTATTGCTCCAATCCCTAACATTTTTGCCACCTCTGCTCTTTCCTGATTTGAGAGTTTGGGGTTTTTCTCAGCAACGATTGCATCGGCTCTCTCTACAGCCTCAATCAATAAATCATTCAGATGGACCGCCCCGCCAGTTCTACTTGCTAACTTCTTGCCGTCGACACCCATTACCAAACCAAAGGGGACATGAATCGCATTCACTCCTTCATCCATGAATCCGGCATTTCTAGCAACCTCAAAGACCATCGCAAAATGTTGTGCCTGTTCCGCACCGACGATGTATAGCAAATCGCGACTACCCACATTTTCGATTCTATCCAAAATACAGGCTAAATCGCTGGTTGCATAATTGTAACCTCCATCCGCCTTTTGGATGATTAACGGTAATGGCTCGCCCTCGCGATTTTTCCAACCATCAAGATAAACCACTTTTGCTCCATCGCTTTCCTCGAGTAAACCGCGCTCTGCGAGTTTATTCACAATTCCTGGTAATGCAGATTCGTACTTCGATTCACCTGCAATATCATCATTGGTAAGTAATACACCCATTCTTTGGTATACTTCGTTGAAGTGAATCAGTGATCTATCTACAAGCATCTGCCATAATTCGATGGTTTCTGGTTCGCTAGACTGCATTCTCACTACTCTAGCCCTTGAGCGAGAGGAGAATTCAGAATCAGAGTCGAATTTTGCCCTCGCATCAGAATAAAATGTGCTCAAATCGATATTCTGTGAATCTGAATCAATCCCCATATCGATTAGGTGTTCGATTAGCATTCCGAAAGGAGTACCCCAATCTCCTATGTGATTCTCTGGTACAACCTTGTGGCCCTTATGGGTTAGCATTCGATTAAGAGCATCTCCAATAACCGTTGAACGAAGGTGCCCCACATGCATATGCTTGGCAACATTTGGTGAAGAATAATCAATTACTATAACTCTAGATTTCTCAGTTAATACTCTCAGTCTATCATCGATTAGGGCTTCTTGCAATAGTTCAGACAACAAATCGGAGTCTGCTGAAAAATTGAGGAAACCGTTGATTGAACTGACTTGGCATAATCCTTCCATTGTAGACCCTAATGATTGTAAAATTTCATCAGCAATTGTGTTTGGTGCCTTTCTTAGCACTTTAGAAAGTGAGTGGCAAGGCATTGCGACATCGGCGAATGCTGAATCTGTAGAGCTTGCAAGAAGATTATTCCAATCCGATTCTTGAACTCCAATGTCAGACATCACCGAGTTGAGAAGTGGACGAATTGCATCAACTAAATCTCGCATATTCTAACCTCAAGTAAGTGAGTACCTCAACAATGCAGCGATTCCTCCAAATGAGGTTTGAAGGGTCGCACCTTCCTCTGATTCCATTGAAATTAGGCTAACCTTTGCAGAGGTGTGACCTGCTAATTCTGTCAATTCGTCAATTATATCTCTAGTTCTATCTGGATCTTCGCGTACATCTTCCGAGCCACATTTTGGACAATTAGGTATTTCTGAGCGACTATTTTGTGTGGATTCCCATTGATGAGAACATGGCTTACAATTCCAACCAACACGTCTCTTCCGTAGGCCTTCAGACAATAGTAGAGTATCCACAGCCCCTTGGTCTAATGCTGACCTAATCATCATCTCACCGTAGGTTGCTTTGGGGTATGCCTGCATTACTTCGCGAAGAAAATTATCTACTAACTCACGTTCAGCATCCAATTCTATCTGGTCCATAAGATTGCCAGCACGCTGAACTAATTCTCTCAAACCACTCTCATTGGAATATCCTACGTCAAAGAAAGGTTCTCGAATCAATTTTTTCACTTCATGATGGAAATAGTCGTTCTTGATAACGAAATCCTTAGTGTGACCAGGACCTCCGACAATGATTCCTTTGATATCAGCCAAATTTGGTAGCCAGTAATTGCAAGCGTGCTCAGTTGCTCGTTTGAAGAAGTTATGAGCCGCTTCCTCAATTAAGCGCTCAAAACGTTGGGCAGATTGCCCTCCTTGCCGATGTTTTCCCATAATATTGGATTGTAATTCCTCTTGACAATGAATTCTTTTTCCACTTGCAATTCCGTAGGCAGCCTCTCCTCTATCGATAACAAACAAACCATACGAGGTTCGATCAATGAGCATGTCTTCTAGTTGAGTTAACTCAAAAGTCGAGTCACAACGGTATCGGAAAGAACCGAAAACCTCTGGTGGGTCATCGATTACCACAGTAACCAATCGACTTTTGTTATTTCCAACAATCACATGACCTACGAATATACCTATTCCATATTCTCCGGCATTCTTGTATCGATTCAATACTGAAATCGCCGATTCAATAGCATCACCTACATGTTTTCTGGTTAATTTAGACTTGATATTAGCGGCTTGGGCGGCTTCTTGGCCAAGTTGTCCACGAACGTCGCTAATGAGGCGGTCTGGTGGGATGATTACTGTGACTAACTCCGTACCCATACCTCTCATATTCTGAAGCTCTTCCAGCGCCTTCTTGGTTCGCAGTCTTCGTTGCTGCATCTCCAAGTCATCTGCCATGGCTAAGCCTCTTGGCGGAAGGCCACAGTGAGGGGCATTTCAACCCTCTCGCGCGTATACAGCGAAGGCATTGAAAGGGGCACTCATCCCCGAATGCACGATGGCGACCATAGTACTCGCGCTCGGAGGGAGCCTTCTGAGGCCTGAGGTGGAAGAGCGGCACGTCTGGCTAGAAGAGTTAGTTTCCATCATACGAGACAGGATATTGGTCGATGATAGAATTGGAATTGTTGTAGGTGGAGGAGCCGCCGCAAGAGAGGGCATTAACCTCGCTAGACCTATAATCGACAACGAAGATAGGCTAGACCGCATCGGTATTGCGGCTACTCGACTAAACGCCACCATGATTAGAGAATCTTTAGCTGATGCTGGAGTAATGGTTTCAGGGACTATTCCACATTCAATCAACGAGGCTACTATGCTATTCGATGAAAGACCTGTAGTGGTGATGGGGGGTACGAAACCGGGGCACACTACTGACGCGGTTGCAATTCGTCTCGCAATTGCTAGTGGGGCTGAGCGTTGTATTATCTGTACTAATGTTGACAGAGTCTACGACTCTGACCCTAGTGAAAATCCCAAAGCAAATGCACACGATTCATTGACTCACAAAGAATTGCAAGAAATTGTTGGACCTCCCGAACATACCAAAGCCGGACCCTCTGGAGTTGTTGATCCGATGGGAGTCGCTGACGCTACAAATGCCAATTTGACTCTCTGTATACTAGACGGAAGAGAGTATTCTAGAATAAAAGCCGCAATAGAAGGAGAATCATTCCATGGGACGATTGTTGAAACCGAAGAGGAAGAGTGATACCTTTGGGCAGAAAAGAAAGAATCGCTAAAGCCGCTACACGGACTGCTTCACAGGCGAGGGAGACGGCTGCCCGTGAGCGAGGTAGAAGTAAGCGATCTACTAGTTCTTCTGGAGTTGCTGCGCATCGGCACTGCTCGGTCTGTTGGGCTCCAATTCCACTTAGTGCAGAACCCCCAGTATGTAGTGATGAAGAATGTGAATCTACATACGAGAAAAGAGAAGCATCTCGTAAACGTCTGACTATCATGTTGTACCTATTCCCGGCAATTGCCATTCTACTAGCACTTTTGACCGCAATTTGACCCTAGGCATCGTTAGGTTCAACACCAATCAACAAAGAGGAATCATCATGCGCATGGTGCGAGTTCTCGGGGTTCTACCAGGATTCGTAGGATTTGTTTGTTTGATTTTACTAACTGTGAGTTTAGTGGGGATAGAAATAGATTCCACTCGTGTTCAGGCCACTACTGTTCCATGTTTGGATGATGATGCAGGTGGTTGTCCTGTTGGCATGAC
>DAMG01000068.1 GCA_002497025.1 Euryarchaeota archaeon UBA126 | reverse complement strand
TGTGCGGGTTGTATGATTCGTTGTATATGGTTGATGAAAATAGATACAATACCAATTCAGGAGAATTGGGTTATCCAAATGAAATGGTTCGTGGTTGTCTTGCAGTTGGATTGGGTGTTGAGGGGGTACCAATTGCAAATGAAATTGAAATGATTGGGATTAAAACTCCCGAAACCCTAGAAAAAATTCGTGAAATATTGGGTTGAAGTATATTCTCATTAATGGTAAAGAATAACTATTTCAACGCATAATTGAGAATATGGGAACCGAAGATCCATGGGGTGAAGAGGAATCTTCTGCAGACATGAATTATGATCCAAGTGGTGTGGCAAATTCAACACCAACAATTCCACCGCCGCCGAGTGAAATGCCGCCGCCGCCGCCGAATGAAATGCCACCTCCACCAATTAGTCGACCAAAATCTTCCGCTCCACCACCTCCACAAGCAGCGGTAGCACAAACAGCAGACGCGCAATTACCAGCAACAACACAAGCTGCACCAATGGTAATTTCTGCACAAACCCAACCAAAAGAGGCGTCATTTCCAATCAAGGAGATTATAGAAAGGATATACAGTTCAATGACCTCAACAAAGACAGTTGTTACTGTATTGATTTCATTGGGCTTCTTGATGATGATTCTTTCAGCAGCGTATTCTAATTCTGCGTTGTGGAGCAACCCACCTGACATGCCCACGTCTTCAGATTTTGATGCTGACGATGATGGATTGAGTAATGCTGAAAGTGAAAATTACAATAATGCACTAGACAAATATGATGATGATTTAGATGAATATAACGACAAAGTGAGGGATCACACAGGTAAGACGATTTTTTGGATGAGTGTCGGTTCAGTATTTATTGTCGGGGGATTAGTTGGGTTGGCCATCAATTCTAAGGAAGGAGAAATGTCAAATTCCGTGCGATTGATGCTACTAATTGGAGCAATTTACCTACTCGGTGGGATGTTAGGATATCAACTACCCCTTGCAGGAGATTCGGCGCTTGCATTGGATTTCGGGGGATGATTGAACGATCGACAAGAACGGTCGTGTCGTTATCTTGACCGGGGCAGGAATCAGTGCTGAATCTGGAATTCGAACGTTTAGGGCATCTGATGGGTTATGGGAAAATCATAGAATTGAGGATGTTGCAACACCATACGCATGGGAAAAAAATCCTCAACTAGTTTGGGAATTTTACCAAGGCAGACGTCGTCAATTATTGGAAGTTAAACCAAATCCAGCGCACGATGTATTAGTTGCGCTCGAAAATTACCTCGATGAATTCTTGTTAATCACACAAAATGTCGATGATTTACACTCAAGGGCTGGCTCGAAGAAATTAATCCACATGCATGGTGAATTGAGCAAATTGCGCTGCGAGATATGTGGAATGGTGATTATTGCAATGGATGATGCTCATTTACAACAGAAGTATGTAGCATGCAAAAATTGTGACAATGAACGATTGCGGCCCCATATTGTCTGGTTTAATGAAATGCCCTTACACATGCAAGAGATTGATGCTGCGGTTACTGATTGTGATGTTTTCATCGCCATTGGAACTAGTGGACATGTATACCCTGCAGCAGGATTGTTGGGTATAGCACAAGCATGTGGTGCTCATTGTATTGGAATAAATCTTGAATCGCCGCAAAACGTCGATTTATTCGATGAATTTCATCAAGGAATGGCGGGTGATTTGTTACCTAAGCTCGTCCAAAAATGGACTTTTTCTGAATGATTATTCTTCACTATCATCGGTCGACGGGGGAGATGTTGAGGTAATCGTATCTCGGAATGCATGAATGACGTGTGGAGATGAGGATTTACTGGGATCAATTTGAGAGATACTCTCAATCATGATGTGCCTACGTTGGACACGATGTCGGCTACCAATGTGGGAGAAAAGCCGGTGCTGCGCATCATCTTCATTGGATGCAACGACATCGATTGTGAAGTCCTGCTTCTTCTTTGATGCAGGGTAATGTCCAACTACACGAAATGCCTTCATGGATTTACGCGAAACCCGACCTAAATAAAACACCGACGGTTGGACTCTGATGGCCCAAAGACCTGATGAGGGTTGTCTCTTCTCATCAGAACATGGTTCCTATTGGGTTGCAGTTGCGCCCAATTCTCCTAATCTTGATACTTATTGCATCGCCAATTCCTCCAAAAGAAGTTGAATCGATTCAGAATGAAGAGAGGAGGCATCACGTGTGGACTGTTCAATCTGTAGACGCGTGGACATCAGAAGAAAGAGAAGAGTTGGAAAAAAGGGGGATCAGAACTTTGCGCCAACCAGCATCTAATCAGTTACTTGTTTGGAGTGAGCAGCCCATACCATTAGAGGGATTGGTGTGGGGTGAATGGCATGGATCTTCATGGGATATTCGTGACGATATTTCCCATCATAGGATTGTGCTTGAACCAAGGCTACCTTTGGATAATGTACAACAAATTATCGAAAAGAGTAGTAGTTTTGGAGTCCTCGGTTTTGAGCGGTTTGTCCATCCAGACCTGCCTTTAGGGGTTGAATTTGAAATTATTACACACCCTTCTAACTTGAAGAATCTCAAAGAGATTGAGGGTATTCGAAGTGTTCATCCAGTATTGGAAACTGAAGGAAGAGATACTGTAGTATCATCAATCATGGAACACGGGGATATTGTCCACCACCCTGCTTGGGATTTGGGATTGAATGGAAGTGGTGTAATTATCGCTGTAGCAGATTCTGGATTGGACCTCGATCATTCCTGTTTCCGCAATACATCTGGAAGTGTGGGGACGCCGGGCCCTAACCATAGAAAAATAATCCACATCAATACCTCAATAGATGATTGGGATGACGATATTACGGATTTTGGTCATGGAACACATATTGCTGGAATCCTGGGTTGTCGTGAAGTGGATGATATTGGTGGACATCCATCAGTTGGAATGGCTTCGATGAGTCATGCCTCAATGCTCCTGATACAAGATGTGGTTGATGGCTCTGATTGGAAGGAGCCTGAGGTGGACTATCTTCTAGCTGAAGCCTTTGAATTAGGCGCGGTCATTCATTCTGATTCATGGGGTGATGTGGATGAATCCTACACACCTCGTTCTGCTCTGTTTGATCGTTGGAGTGTGGAAGTTCCTTGGTCCCTTGCATTCATCGCACCTGGAAATAATCGGGCTGCATTCTACGAGCCGGCAAATGCAAGAAATGTGGTAGCTGTTGGGTCTACCACTAGAGATGCTGGACATGAAGTGGTATCTTCATCCGCCCGTGGGCCCACTGAAGATGGATTACGAGGTGTCTTTGTCGTCGCACCTGGTGTGAATATTGAGTCTGCTCGTTCTGATGGTGAACGGGACTCGTTCAACGACGCTTCAAGATTACGAAGTGGGACTTCGTTTTCCACCCCTGCAGCAGCAAGTTGGAGTGCGATTGCACAACAAATGGTACAAGAGGGGTGGATATCTGGGGCTGTAAATCGAACTAATGTTGTAGTCCATTCTTACGATTCAGGAATGGAATGGAATGTGAGTCTTGCAAATGGATCTATCCCATCCGGCGCCTTACTCCGTTCGTTGATGGTGATTGCAAGTGATGACTTAGGAGGAGGGATGAGTGCTGGTGATGTCATTGGGCCTGCGCCCGACATTATCCAAGGTTGGGGGCGCCCTAACCTAAGTCGTATTATCGATCTTCAACCGACCACCACTG
>DAMG01000067.1 GCA_002497025.1 Euryarchaeota archaeon UBA126 | reverse complement strand
CGGCCCCAACACCAAAGGCTGGCGTCTAGTAGAATTGCACAGGTGTGATCTTTACCTTCATCGATTACCACTGGCTCATGGCTTAGAGTCACATATCCTGAAGTTGAAACCGAGTCTCCAAGCCCGAGTTGGCCGTAGTTGTTTGAACCAGAACAATACATTGAGTAATTGGATAGAATAGAACATCTTCCTGAAGTAGAGATAAGTGAATTTTCACTGTAAACTGGATTGCCCTGAGACCATTCTACAGATGTACCGTTCGCAAGTACAACCAGTGGACCGTCTATGCCAATATCCAAAACAGAATGGGAGAATACCGTTCCTGCTTCGCTACCTTGGATATTCAATGTTGTACCACTTGAGTTTGTGAAGGAAATTTCATTTTCTCCCTCTAGGAAAGATTGCGATACCTCACCACTAGATAAGTAACCTAGCATTGGAACTCCAAGGAATAAAACACATATCCCTAGAGCAACGATTCTCCTCATTTCCTTGTTCAACATGATTCTTGGCGTCCTTGCTGAGATTATCACTATTCCCTCTGCCTGAACGGGTTGCATCACGCCTTGAGTACCTTAAGAGCCAGTCCGTAGGACTGGACGCCTGCCTCCTGAAGAGCCGCTTTTACGTCGGAGTAGGGGTTTTCAGAAGATTTCCTAGATGCCTTAGCTCGATTGGAAACTATGCGCCATGCCGCCTTACTACCAATTCCAGGTATGGCCTCAAGTTGAGATTGGCTTGCTGAGTTAATGGATAAGTTCGTTTCAACTCCACTTATACTTCGCATTCCATGACCGGTGACTATGATATTCGACTCGGTTTCGAGAGGGATCTGATACGGAGTCCCTACTAATATTGGATAGGCTCCAATTTGTCTTCCGAATGTTATACCCGCTCGACCATAAATAGAGGGTTCTCTGTAGATTTCCTGTAACACTTGTTCAGGTCTTCTAATTCGATCATCATGTGCCTCCCACCACACTCCTTTGAGTTCTGTTCCAAGTGGAAACATTTCCTCGAGGAGTGGTTTGTCTATCTCCTCTCTCACACTTCGCTTGAACGACTGGAAGGTGTCCTCCGGAATTTCTTGAAACCCTTGCCCTTCCACCTGTCTGATGTTTATCCTCCGTAACCATAGTCCTTCTGAACGTAGAGAATCTAGTAAGTCCCGATTAATTCGGTATGATTCGGTCGATTCACCATTTAATCCTGCGATGAAATTCAGACCAGGGAGCAACTTTGGTAAACCTCTTTCACCCTTCTCTCGACCAAATTGATTGATATGTCTTATAGCAATTTTGAGTTGTTCCGAATCACAATTTAGCCAATTTTCTTCGTGGACTTTGGGGTCTGCAGATTCAAGTCCAAAGGAAACTACTGCGCCGTCCGAAAGAGTCGAAACTAGGGATTTTGTAATCTCCGTTGCTGGCTCCAAATTCTCAGAAACAATAGAAGGGTTTGCGTTGTCGACATGGAGAATCTGGAGTCTCTCATCTTGTCTTAAGCCGTGCAGAACTTTGGCAATTGGTTCTGGATCTGGAATAGGATACTCTAGTTCCACCACTCCTTCTGCTTTGTAGGTGTAAATGTCTGTAGCGCCACCTATACGAACGTGACGAACGCCATTGTCCAGAGCGGTGGTAATTTCGGCAATAACATCCCCCTCGTCCCTCCATATCGGAACTCCTTTCTTTGGTTCGATACAAAACTTACAACCTCGTTTGTAACGCACGCATCCCTGATACAATTCCACTTCGTAGGTCAATGGTCCCGAACGACCATCTTGAGTAAAAAGATCGGGATGATTTGTGACGCATTTTCCAGCCGCACCTTTCTTTGCCCAATTGTCCCACTGCTCACTAGTTCTACGTTTGTGAGACCAATCATCCGTTCCGAGAAAGTAATCCAATGTAGCGTCAGTATCCTGCACTGCACAGAATAAATTTGTCCGTAGTGGCATCCATCCATCATAGCGCCAATGGCGGATAGCCCAGCCACCTGCAAGGACTGGCAGTTCACTAGGAAAAATCGCAAGAAAATCATCCAATTCTCTGCGTGATATTGGAGTGCCTCTAACATACTTCCCGGGGACTACTGCTCCCGCGAGAACAACCGCTCCATCTAGTTCGGAAAGCTCTCGCTTGAGTTCTTGTCTTTGAGTAGAATTTGCAAGTTTCTGCTTGTGGAATAATCTCCACTCATCGATGGTCATGTATGTGTATGGAATTGATTTAGATTCTAGAACGCCACAAATATATCGGATATGAAAACCAAGATAATTTGGGACACCAAAGGCAGCTGGTTCATCCTCATATCCGTCGAGGACTAACCAACCTTCCATTCTACCCCTCAACCTGTCGAATTACTGTTCAGTCTTCACGACTTCGCTATTGATGGCTGATAGGAGCAGTAAATTTCCAATCAGCGGCGATTATGGCGTTTGTTTCCTTTACCGCGCCCACCTCGGCGGCCTCCGCCATCATTGGATTCCTGGACACTGATTTTTCTGCCCTGTATTTCACTTCCATCCAATTCCTTAATCGCCTTCTCCCCGGCTTTTCGGCTAGCGAACTTCACAAACGCAAATCCGCGAGATTTACCTGTTTCTCTATCTTTGGCAATGCTACATTCTGTAATCTCTCCATGAGTCGAGAAATGATTTCTCAATTCATCCTCATTAACATCAAACGATAATCGTGCTACGAAGAGTTTGATTCCGGCTAGTTCGGAGGCTTCAGAGCGTGCTTTAGTCAATATGTTACGTTCAGCAGCAAGTTCTTCCTTAGTAGCCTTACCATCTTTGACCTTATCCATGCAGTCCTTACAACGGATTGGTTTTCCAGGTGTTGGTTGGAATGGCACGGTTGTATCGGTACCACACAGTGTACACTTACACTCATGCTGAACTCGCTGTCTTCCAGCTCCGCCGCCGCCTTTTCCTGTAATTGCCGATCGCATTCTCATCGCTGCCGGAGATGCTTGATGACTTATCCCACGACGATGGTCGGCCATTGGCGAAAGGTATGGCCTTGCTCCTTCGTGACCGAGGTTGCTCTCGGCTTCAGGAGACCACCTTTCCCCCGCTCTGTTCAACTCCTGTATATCTTCGCCAAGATTGTGGCCATGGCCAAAACCGTTGGATAATGCGCGATAACCGGAATAATCACATCGATTACAATCGACATTGAAATCCTGCTTGTGATCAGAAGTAATCAACTCATTTCCGCATGCAGGGCAAATCGCCCACAGCACTCCCAATTCGGGAGAACCCCGAGTACTGGCCTTGAGATTTGGTTCAAGTTGAGTAATTCGAGCACGTATCAAATCTCTACTTCTCATAGCATCGCCGGGTGAAGGAAGAAATCTATCAACGATTTCAGTCACAAAAATGTCGGCAAACAAATTCTCAGCAGAAAGGTCTCTATGTCCGCCATCCTTTTCGATGTGAAGAATACGAATCATGGCGACCTTTGGCATGAGTTTGATAACCTCCGCAATAACGTCATCACCTATCTGCGGTGAATTTGTCTCTAGATTTTTAGCATCAACCGAGAGTATATCGCCGTCAGAAATGAGTGTACCACTGACTAGAGCTATTGCACCTGATTCAGTCTCCGAGAGGCCCGAACCAAGGCTAGCACCAGTAGGTACTTCGACTTGATTACCTGGCGTGACAAAGTCGCCAGTGGTAGAACTCATCGAGGCGGGCGACCGGCCAGCCCCCTATGAACGGTCCGGCCGTGCGTAGCACGGCAAAAGTGAGAACTTGAGATTATACTGGCGGTAACAAACGCCAGAATCCTACTCTGGTCTTTCCTTGACGACTGTAGTGGTGTGAATAGGCAGCGGGTAACGCGAAATCTGTTTCCCAATATCTCTCAACTTCCCATCCAGCCGACTCGAATATCGTCTCGATATGTGTTGCTTCAGCGCTATGCATCAGATGGGCGATGGCATTTGAGCGAATTATTGCATCAAGAAAAGGTCGGTCCGATTTCGGCTTTTGAGTTCCCCAAGGTGGATTGGAAATTATCAAATCTGCACCACTTAAATCCAATGAATCATCCACCTTTTTGCAGAATATTTCCACAGAATCTGATACACCCGCCTGCTCAATTGATTGGAATGCAACAGAGCAGGCTTGTTCATCCACTTCTACCAAAACTACGTGAGACACACCCCTCAATGCCGCACCAATCCCTAAAATCCCGTTTCCTGCGCCTAAATCAGCAATCGATGAATCAGTTGATAGGTCGCCGAATGCAGCAATTTGTGCTAACCATGAGGCTGCAATATCACCCGAAGTAGTATATTGCTCCAATTCGATATCTCCACACGGATGTGGTGGTAAAGAGGAAAGGAGCATGGCAAGTTGGCGCTGACGCACAACGCGGGAAGGTAGTCGCTCTATTGGCGTGTGCGGTCAAATCTCTTGGGCAAGTATGGTGTTGTTATCATGCAGAAGCCCGTCGGCGAGTAATTGTTCAACGAGTAAAACTGAATATCCTGATGCACCACGAATTGTATTGTCAGCCATTGTAGAAAATCTAAGTTTTGAGCCGTTTATCTCTACCTCTCCAACGGCCACCGCCATCGCGGCTTTTAGGTCGAGACCTGGGTGTTTATACTGTTCAAAACCAACCCAGCGGTGGTTATCATCAAGTTCTCCATCTACGAAAATAATCGGCTTTTTTGTCGCTGAAGGAAGGTTGAGTTCTTGGCTGCGTGAATGTGATTCTCGCCATGCACGAATAACTTGGTGAGCGCTAATCGGTTCTCCAAATTCCACTTCGATTCTCGCGTAATGACCGTGATCTCTCATAACTCTTTCACAGGAGGCTTCTATATCGAATTCACACGACAATATCTTTGATAATTCAGTAATTATTGATTCAGCCTCTCCTGGTATTTCGCTGTTGATTTGGCGACCTGCTCTACCTTCAGCTAGAAGAATTCTACCCCCACCAGAAAGAGCTTGCTGAGTGGCTATTTTTACCGAAGTAATGTCGGCTATTTGCATTAATGGATAAAGGGTAATCGCAATCGGTGAAACCGTGCAATTGGAACAAGAAATTAGGCGGCCTTCAGAACTTTCAGATTGTTTCTTCAGAATACTCAAATCTTGGATATTGACTTCAGGAACGATTAGTGGAACATCTGTTTCTAGACGATGGACTTGAGCATGGGAAACTACAAGGAATCCTGCCGCCGCTAAATTTCGTTCCACCCTTGCGGCTGGTTCGTCGGGAAGTGCTGAGAAAATAATCCTAACACCTAAGCTGTGGAATTC
>DAMG01000062.1 GCA_002497025.1 Euryarchaeota archaeon UBA126 | reverse complement strand
GATGCTGGGAAGATCAAGTAAGGGGGGATTTAGATGGCAGAAATGTGGATATCGATGGGCCCTCAACACCCAATGACTCACGGACTTTGGACTCTGAAAATCAAAGTTGACGGGGAAACTGTAGTTGATACTGAACCGGATTTAGGGTATATCCATCGAGGTGTTGAGAAGATTTGTGAGGCGCGCGACTTCACTCAGATTACTACCTATTGTGATAGACTGTGTTACGCCAGTGCCAACACTTGGTCACACTCTTACATATACGCTGCAGAAGACCTACTTGGTGTAGAAGTTCCCGAGCGAGCCGAATACATCCGACTCATCGCAGTCGAGTTACAAAGAATCGCTAGCCACCTAATGTGGCTTGGTGCATACGGTCCAGACATAGGTAATCTTTCGATTATGGTCTGGTGCCTACGTGAGCGCGAGATGATGATGGATTTATTACAGGAACTGGGAGGTTCGAGAATGCATTACAACTTCCCAAGAATAGGTGGGGTAAAGCGAGATTTACCTCATGGATTTTCTCAGCGCGCACAAGCAAAACTCAAACTCTTCCTTAATCGAATTCAGGAGTATGAAGCGTTATTTGATGAGAGCACGGTCTTCCTCGTTAGAAGTCAAGGAGTCGGCTACGCAAAGCCTGAGGAAATGATCAATCACGGAGTCTCCGGGCCAAATGTCCGAGCGGCAGGTGTCGATTACGATGTTCGCTGGGCTCACCCTTACTCTGTCTACAGCGAACTTGATTGGCAACCATCAGTCGAACGCTCTTCAATCAAGGGAGCAGACTGCTACGATCGTTATCGAGTCCGAGTGGAAGAGATGCGAATGAGTGCATCGATGGTACTCCAAGCACTCGATAAGATGCCTGGCGGCTCCGAGACATACCATGAGCCAGGCGATCCGAAAATTATCGCCAAGGCTCCATCCAGAGCTCCGGAGGGGACTTATGGAAGTCATCACTTCGAAGATAGTCGAGGCGAATCTATGTTCTATCTCGCAGGTGGAGGTGAAGGTCGAGGAAAGATGCCTTACCGCGTCTCAATCCGTTCTCCAATGTTCATCACAATCCCTTACGCCGCAAAGTGCATGATAGGCTACAAAGTGGCTGACATTCCTGCAATCATGGGATCATTCGATCCATGTATTGGAGAGACAGACAGGTGATTTTTGATGGCAGGAACGAGTGATTGGTTAGACATCCGAGGATGGATGGAGTCCATCGTCGGTTGGTCAATGGACCAAGTTCACGATTTGCTACCTTCGAGTGAAATTGGTTTAGGTCCACTAGGGTCCGTCAATTTGCAAGGAGAATTTGCTAGTATTCAAGGAGCACTTGAGACTTTCATATTCACCACAATAATGTGTACAATCGTCTTTGCTACAATGATGTTGACCTTGATGGTAGTTCCATACATCGAACGCAAATTCATTGCTAGATTGATGGATAGATTAGGTGCAACTACCAGCCTCAGAAGTTTGTGGATTGGAGAAGGCCACACAACTGCTGGCCAATGGTGGAATCAATTACCGTTTGGGATGGGTGCCCCTATTGGTTGGGTAAACGGAATACTGAACTCAAGTTTTGGAAACAAATCTAAGCACGTTGCTGTGGATCGTGTCCATAACAGAGGTTATCACGGAATCTGGTTTCTATTTCCTGGCTTCTTCCAGGCTTTAGCCGACTTCCTAAAGTTCGCCACAAAGGAACACATGGTGCCAACAAAGGCTGACAGATTGGTTTTCGAAACCGCACCAGTAATCATTATTGCAACGACAATCATGGTCTATGCATTCATCCCATTCGGCCCACATATATGGGCTGCAAATCCAGAGTTATCTTTGGTATTCATGATGGCGGTGTTCGGTGTCGCTCCACTTGGTGTATTCTTTGCAGGTTGGTCTTCAAACAACAAATACACACTCATCGGTGGAATGAGGTCCGCGGCACAACTTACAGCTTATGAGATACCCTTGTTAATTAGCGTGCTAGCAATTGCAGTAATCTCGGGCTCCTTCAATATCCTAGAGATAGTAGATTTTCAAATCGAGACAAGTAATACTTGGAATCTCTTCATCATGCCTTTGGGTGCTGCATTATTTCTAATCACAATGATTGCAGAAGTTGAGCGTATTCCATTCGATATGCCTGAAGCAGAGGCCGAACTAGTTGAGGGCTGGTGGACAGAGTATGGTGGAATCCGCTGGGGGCTTATGTTCGCTGTAGAGATGATGCGTGCCTACGCGGCTTGTATCCTCTTCGCACTATTCTTCCTAGGAGGATGGCAACTGCCATTTGAGGACACTTTGGTAAGTCTACCATATGTCGGCGTTATCTTCGATTTCCTAGCAAATGCAACACCTGGATTAGTAGTTCTACTTCTCAAGGCCTACCTAATGTTTGCATTCTTTGTCTGGGTTCGTGCTTCCCTACATCGTGTTCGCACGGACCAAATTCTTGAGTTTGGATGGCGCTGGCTTCTACCTGCCTCGATGGTCAACCTCGCGGTAGCAATTTGGCTCCGTCTCGAGGTTTGGGATAGCACTGCAGCAGGCGGTTGGCCAATTTGGGCAGTTCCGGTCCTCTTTGGGTCGTTCATTCTCGCTTTCATTGTTCTCGCCATAGACGAAGACAAAGATGCATTGGAGCTGAATCGAAGGATGTATCATACTCAGACCTTGGAAAAGGCTAGCCCAGGTACACACAGAGATTGATTGGAGGTGAATAAATGGATAAATCACAACAGTACAACACAGGACACCCACACGCGGCTCCTAATTTCCGTAATCTGATTATCAAACCGATGTGGATGACGATGAAGACGGCATTACGAACCGTTCCGTTCCTAGGTCGATTAGGTCTACTGAAGAATAATTATCACGGTCAAGAGGTTACAATGACAGATGATTTTACCCAATCTAGAATTGGGGGCGATCATCTATCCGAAGGTCACACATATGCTGCAGACAGAGAATCGACAGATCTACTTCCTTTCCTTGAGCGACCTGTCACGGTCATGTATCCTTACGAAAGACTAGAGGACATGGAGCCCTGGTTATTCGTACCAGGAAATTACAATGGAAGGATTGGAATTGTTTGGGAGACCTGTACTGCCTGCAAAGCCTGTGTGAAAGCCTGTCCAAACGACTGCCTTCACATGACTTCTGAAGTTAGAGTCAATGTTCTTGATCTAGCCGAGGAAGACGACGAGTGGCACGGCTACGGGTCGGAAGTCGAGGCAGGTGGTTATGCCGCGAAGCCAAAGGAAGAGTTTGAAGAAATTGAGGAATTCGATTTGATCAACGAGCATTCTGCAGCTCCACAGCAATACGATTTTGCAGAAGTAATCGACATCTCCGGTGATACCGCTACCGTCCGTTGGATGGATGGATCAGGTATCGAAGATATTTCAACCAACGAACTCAAGCCTGCTGAGACTGATATCGTCAGTGGTAGAATCGACATCGGCCGCTGTATGTTCTGTGGATTGTGTGCAGAAGCATGTCCGTTCGAGTCATTCTTCATGACCAACGAATATGATGGAATGTCTGGATATTCTAGGGAAGACCTATGGTTCGATGCAGATAGGACTCGTGTACTTCCAGCCGTCCACCAAGAGCGAGTCGATATGGAACTTGCAAAGCGCGCAAAGAAAGAGAAGAATAAGCGCGAAAGAAAGGCAGCTAGAGCTGCTAAGGAAGCGGAGGCTTGATTTCAGTGACCATTGATTTCGAGGCTTTAGCATTCGTCATTATGTCGCTTGTTGCTATCCTCGGAGCCCTCGGGTGCGTATACGCACGGCGAGTCGCCCATTCTCTCCTATCTCTGATGATGACATTCTTTGCCGTTGCAGGAGTAATGGTATTGGCACACGCCGAGATGTTGGCGGCGATTCAGATTCTAGTATACCTCGGTTCGGTAATGCTTGTAGTTCAGTTCGGAGTTATGTTAACTCGGCGTCAAATACAGGAAGGTGATGTTGAATGAGGTCATTGGGAATCACCGCTCGCCTCGGTGTATTTGCTTTTGTCCTTATTCTCCTAAGGGAAGTAATGGAACACCCGATGTGGGGGGAACAAGCCGTCGGTGCTCCAACCACGCTCGACTTTGCAGTTTCAATTCTTGATGATTGGGCACTTGTCACGGTTGTTCTTGGTATCCTACTTTCGATGGCAATGATTGGTGCATCTTACCTTGTTCGTGACGAACGCCTCGTCAATCTACTTTACGACATGGGAGGCGATGAGTGATGATTGAAGCAAGTTGGATCGCCGGTCTTGGTGTTATTCTCTTTGGAATTGGACTGATTGGAGCGTTTAGTCGAAAAAATGCAATCGTCGTTCTGATGTGCATAGAAGTCATGTTGAACGCCGCCAATCTAAACTTCGTAGCCGGAGCCTTACATCACGGGTCAGTAGATGGTTGGGTATTCACCGCGGTCGCAATCGCAATAGCAGCTGCAGAAGTTGCAATCGGGCTTGCAATTCTACTTTCTTTGTACAGTACACAGGAAACGATTTCGCTAGACGAAGCGACTCTGTTGAGAAATTGAGGTGAAAATATGGGTGAAAATAAGCAGGAGTGGGATAGACTGCTATTCATATTGCCATTTTTGGCAATCGTGCCTTATCTATACAGTACTGGTGAATCATCCACTGATTATTGGTGGTTAATTATCGCCGCACCTTTGCTTTTCTTCGCAACAATTGCGATCGCAGGTCAGGTTTGGAACGGTGATGAATTCTGGGTAAATCGCTTGAAGGAAGGTGGGATATTAGGACTTGGAGCACTGAGCGTATCTCTTTCCGCTTCGATTTGGCTGATTTACGATTATCTC
>DAMG01000032.1 GCA_002497025.1 Euryarchaeota archaeon UBA126 | reverse complement strand
GTTACTCCGTGCGTAACATATACATCATCTTCTGAACAATCCCAGCCTTTGCCGGATTCAGCTTTGGCAATAGCCTGCCTGAGTGAAGGAATTCCGTACGAAGGGCCGTAGCCATTATCTTGCGAATCCAACGCTCGCTTGTATGCTGCAATCATGTGTTCGGGTGTTGGCAATCCTTCGTAAGCCAATGGATCTCCAATGTTTAATCGGATAATTTCATGCCCTTGCTTCTCCAACTCAATGGCTGGAACGACAACATCTCTAATCGCATATTCTATAGCAGCGGCTCGCTGAGAAACATCGACGTATTCTACCATTTATTTCACAACCCGAGTAGATTACGAGCGGCTTCCAATGCTTCGGGAATTCCATCAGGATTTGACCCGCCACCTTGGGCCATCGTCGGGCGGCCTCCGCCACCACCATTGATGTGACCGGCGATGGCTCGCAGAATATCATTAGCATCGTGTTTCTCGGCGGCGATGGTTCCTTCAGTGCTGGCGACGATTAGTTTACCTCCGCCATCTCTAGTTCCAAGAACCGCTAGAGTCGGTTTTTGAGGGTCTCGAGTTAACTGGCTGAGCATAGACATAACGGCTTTCATATCGCCTCCAACCTCCATTACAGCATAACGAATTCCATCTTTCTCGACTGCGCCATCTCCGCCGCCGCTGGTTCGCAGTCGGACGATTTCTGATTCTAAAGATTCTATCTTCTTCTGCTGAGATTTCCACTCATCAAAGAAACGTGATACTGCACTTGGAAGGTCCTCAGGAGATACTCCGAGAACCTCACTCGACTCGTTCAAGAGGCGTTCTTGAATCCGGGCGTGCTCGCGTGCCGTCTCCCCTGCCACGATTTGCAGACGCTCGACCCCGTCTTGGACTTGACTAGAGCGAATAATGCGAAGTTCAGCAACTTCTCCAGTATTGTCGTGGTGGGTTCCTCCGCAGGCCTGTACGTCGTGTTCGCCGATTTTTATTATCCGAATTTGACTATGTTTGGGCGGCCCACCCTGGTATAATTCGAAGCCAAATTGCAAATCTGCTTCAGCTCTATCAAGAACTAATTTTTCCACAACGGGATTCTTTGCAATAATGTCATTAGCATGATCTTCAATTTTATCTAAATCGTCTCGTGAAAGTCGCGAGTAATGTGTTAAGTCAATTCTTGCATATCGCCCACCCTTGTTTGAGCCGGCTTGCCAAATATGAGGGCCTAGTATAGCACGGGCGCTTCCACCAACTATGTGAACCGCAGTATGATGATCCATCAATTGTCGCCTTCTTTCCCAATCGATTTGACCAGAAATTACCCCTTCTTCAACTGAGCAATTAGTTAGGTGATATATCACCCCATTTTCAATTCGAGTATCGACAACTTTTGCTTTCCCTAAAGTTCCCTGATCACCGAGTTGGCCACCACCCTCAGGGTAGAATAGAGTCCTATCGAGCACGACATAATGCGTGGGTGTAACTACGACCTCAGATGATAGATTTAGAGATTCGATTTGAATTTGAGTAAGAGAGTTGCAATCAAGAACCGACGCACTAAATTCAGTTTGACTAGTGTCTGAATAGTAATCTTGCTGAGTAGGGGGGATATCAGATTGGAAAATTTCTCGTTTGGATTTAGCCTTTGCAGCGGTCTTTGTTCTCTCAGCATTTCTAGCCGCCATATCGGCTGCAAAGCCCACTCTAACAGAGATTTCTTTCCAACCTAGTTTTGCGGCAATGGAAACTACCATTTCAGGATTCAAACCTCTTTCTTCTGCTAAACGAAATAATATCTCATCTGGAGCTTCCTTTGCATCTTTAGGAATTTCTCTGAGTGCTGTTCTAACCGCGGCCTCGCCCTTCCTCAACATCTCATGATAACGTGCCTCTTCTATCGATAGTATTGTTAGAATTCCTTCCCTGCTCTGAACAAATCCAGCAATATCGAGGTGAGTGTCGATATGATGTGCAGCCAATTCAGTCAACGATATTTCGATACCCAAATCGCCTTTCATTCTACAAACTCTACGAGCCATCATTCGAGCAAGATAGCCGCCTTTTGCATTACTAGGGACTAAACCATCACCTAACATATTGCAAATAGCATGCATATGATCAGGTATTGCATAAATCGATGAAAGTGGCTCAGTAAGGCGTTTTAGATTAGAAACGGTAATCTCTACACCTCCGTCTCCTAATCTCTCAACAAGTCTTTGATACAATGAGTCGACATCGGTTCCAACATCAATATTCAGAATACCGGCAAGTTGGGAAAGTTCAGCGAGTAAATCATCAGTATCGACTCCTAATCCTAATCCTTCAACCATCGAATCAAAGCCCGCGATTTTCTTCAACCAATCCACAGACTCTGGATATATTGCTTCGTAAATTGTAGAAGTTCCTGCCGCTGCCCAGCAAAACCTCTCCAAACCATAACCGGTATCTATAATCTGCAGAGGCATTTCACGATAACGAAGCCCTTTGATTTCGATATCTCCATCTTCATGCTCCTCTAAATTCATGAATACCAGAGTAGCTAGTTCCAGCCCGCCGACTATCACTTCTAGAGCAGGGCCAGCATTTCCACCTCCTGACCATGGATTTTCGATGTAAGTGATCTCCTCAGGTGTAATTCCGAATGTATTGACTAACATATCATCGCAATATCGAACACATTGGTCAATCCAATAAATCACATCTCCCTCATCTGGCCGATTGAAGGCGTGGTGTGCCATCATTTCGAAGGTAGTCAAATGGCGCCCAGAACGGCCCACTGCTGCTACATCGGTTAATCGAATACAAGGCTGACTAATTCCCAGAGGATTTGCGGGAGGGGGGACTAATCCGCTTGTTACATGTGGTTGGAAATCAGCAATTGAGGCAATGGTCAGGTGAATATCATCCCGCCATCTTGCCAATACTGGATATGGATCTATTCTAGCATGTCCTCTTTGTTCAAAGTAATCTAAGAACGCCTCTCGCATCGCATCTTTCAATGCCTTTCCACGCATGGGGAATCCTTCGATTATCGGGTTCCCAATGAAGGTGTAGGAATCTTCCACTGTATCTCCTGAAGTAGTGCGGGATGGGTCTCTAGACCAGAACCTAAGTCCGGTTACTGTACATTCTCTGCAGGAATGGCCAGACTCTTGCCAAAATGGAATATTGGTCTCTCCGAATGCCATCTCTGCCCCTCCCTACGCCTTACCCATCGAACAGGTTGTCTTGAAAGCAATTGTTCATCCTGCTGCGGCGTGTTGAAATCAATGGTACTTCACGAGTTACCATGAGTGCTGCTTGGCGTGAGCATCTTCATAGTGATGGAAAGGGGAGAATGCGTATCTCCAAACATGGTTCTATGCTTACTGATGCAGTATTAATTTCAGATGAAAATCATATGAAATCGCATAGTGATGACCGCTCTCCAGAACAACTCTGCAACACTGCAGGGATGCCTGGAATCGTTGGTGATGCTTGGGCGATGGCTGACTGGCATTTTGGCTATGGCTTTCCAATTGGAGGAGTTGTGGCCACAGATGTTAACGCTGGAGAATTAGGAGGGGCGATTTCCCCTGGTGGTGTGGGTTTCGATATTAATTGCGGAGTCCGGTTATGTTCACTAGATGTTGAGATTTCAGACATTGAGCCAAAGTCTCTAGTCAATGCTCTTGCAAGCCAAATCCCTGCCGGTGCAACGAGTAAAGGAGGCGTACAACTAGATGAGACGACAATGGCTTCTGTTCTTTCAGAGGGTGCCAAAGCGGCAATAGACATCGGGTGGGGTGAATCCGAGGATTTGCTCTCAATAGAATCCAATGGATTATTGGATAGTTCGGAAATAAATGTAGGTGAAAGAGCACAGAAGCGAGGGATGAAGGCTCTTGGAACATTGGGTTCAGGCAATCATTTCCTTGAATTACAGATAGTGGATAGGATTGAAGACCCACTTGCAGCAAAGGCTTACGGATTAAGAGAAGGACAAGTTACTGCGATGATTCATACAGGGTCAAGAGGGCTTGGCCATCAGGTATGCAGTGAACATGTGGCAAAAATAGAAAGAAAATATCAACGGGATGGAGACCATTGGGTCGCTCCAGATTGGGATTATCGTTTACAGGATAGACAACTTGCAGCAGCACCAATATTCAGTAGAGAAGGAGCAGCCTATCTCGATGCGATGCGAGCAGCTGGAAATTATGCCTTTGCGAACCGTTCTGCACTAACACAAAGATTGAGAAATGTGCTCAGAAATAAACTCGGAGTTGATGGAGAACTAGATGTTGTATACGATGTTAGCCATAATATAGCAAAAGTCGAAGACCATATTGTTCATGGAAAATCCTGCAAATGTTGTGTCCATAGGAAGGGGGCAACTCGTGCACTTGGAGGAGACCATCCAGAACTAGCAAACAGATTCTCAAGTGTTGGGCAGCCTGTTTTGGTACCGGGGGATATGGGTACTGCTTCTTGGGTATTGGCGGGGCCAAAAACAGGATCTAATGACGCATTTTCTTCTTCTTGTCACGGCGCTGGAAGGCAATTGTCTAGAACTGCAGCAAGAAAATCCGTAGATTCTTCTGCCCTCATAAAGAGACTTGAGGAATCTGGAATTCATGTTAGAGCGAAAACCCCGAATGTGCTAGCCGAAGAAGCTCCTGAGGCATACAAAGATGTGGATGAGGTAATTGCACTAACCGAGGCGGCAAATCTAGCAAGACCCGTTGCCAGACTACGACCTTTCGCAGTAATCAAGGGATGATTCTTGAGCACGAGTCATTGTCGAGCTCGGTATTCTATTTCGATTTCATCACCGTCTTTCATAACATAATTTTCGTAATCATTATTTTGTTGACCATTCACAAACATGACGACTTCATTATCATCATTAGCGACTTTGTTCAATATATGGGTGTCATCAAATTGCTCGCCCCAAATTACGAAAAAGGCACCTATAGGAGCATCCATAGCTCCTGGCGTTTCTATGTGAAGTCTTCCACTATCGTCATGCGTGTGGACACCTCGCATTCCATCTGGACAGACTTCATCGGTAAGACCAACATCATCGGGAATTAGGATATTATTTCCATTAATGGTTACTGACAGAGTTGCGTGTATGTGAGAAATACTACCACTATGGTCTGCGAGACACACATCTAATACCTCCCAATCTGGCAAACCATCGGTCTTAGAATCAGAATCTAACAATACAAAACCTGCGAATGCAATTGTGCAGATTAGTCCTGCTGCAAGAAAAACCTGTGCTTGATCCATGAGCATCGGACCGGTCAGACGATAATGAATGATATCCTGAGAAGTTCATGGTCGAAGCAGGTGCAACGCCTGAATGGTGGGGGGCAGCAAAACAAGTAATTTCGACCTCCGATGTTTTACTAAAGGGTGTAATTGAAGATTTTGAAGAGCCTTCATTGAGTAGTAGAGGCAACTTGTTTGAAACATTAATCAAATCAATTGTTGGACAGCAAATTTCGGTAATCGCAGCCTCTGCAGTTTGGTCTAGATTCTGTGAATGTGTGGGGGAAGTGAATGAGGAATCTATACTGGCCAAATCTCACCAAGAACTCAGAGAGGTAGGTTTGTCTCACAGAAAAGTGGAATATATCGTTGGAATAGCCAAGGCTTGGCAAGATGGATATGACGATATTGATTGGGATTCAATGAGTGATGAAGAAGTTATTGAGGTACTGACAAAATTACGAGGAGTTGGACACTGGACAGTGCAAATGCTACTTATCTTCGCATTATTACGACAGGATGTATTTCCAATTGATGATATTGGACTAATCAGAGGTATGGAAAAATTGTATAATTCAGAAAATAAGTTGGAAAAATCAGAGTTGTATGAAATTTCCGAAAAGTGGAAACCGTACCGCACAATGGGTGTTTGGTATATTTGGAGAACGATAGATCCCGAACCCGTGGAGTATTGAATTACATCGAGTATCCGCGTTTCGGTTGATTCGGTATCTGAGGAGTATTCCCTGATTGAACTCCATCCGCTTCTTCCATAATTATCGTAAGAAGAGTATGGACGAGTGTCCTCAAATCCTCTAGTTCTCCTCTTAATTCTTCTACAGTAAGCTCATCGCTATGCTGGTTCAATTCCCCATCCCCCATCGAGAGAAATCAATCCTCTCAACAGAAACTTCGTCAATCCGGGGTCTATAAAGTCGACAGGTTAGCCTGGCGGCTATATTGGGTTTAGCTTATGGTTCAGATGTTTTTCGAAGTTATGAAAATTGCAAAATCTCATTCACTCTCAGAATCATCATCTTCATACTCATATTCTTCATCATCGTATTCGTAATATGAATCGTCATCGTCATAGTAATAATCGTCATCACCACTCCTAGACCTGCTAACAAAGAATCCTACCATTGCAACTGCGACAAGGAATACCCCTCCCATGATAGCGTATACCATCGTATCTCCGTCACTGCCTTCATCGGTGATAGGGGCTTGCACAACTATACCACTTACAGGATGTGCAGGATTATCAAAATCATCATCGACGATAATGTACAACACTGGCTGACCAGGGTCTCCTGCTATCCATTCAAACCTTGCATAGACCGATGAGGTCTCAGCAGACAAATCTAGGTCTATACTAGCAGTTTCAGCAACCCACCTTCCATCGCTTTTTAGTTCATACAAATTGATTTCTATTGTACCATCTCTCTTTCCGCTATTGGACCAATATGTCTCAATAACAACTGTAGTGTCTTGAAGAGGATCTTTTGGTGTAACCACTACGTTGTCAAGAGATGGAGTGAACTCCATCACCCTTAGAGCGACTGCTCGTGGTGATTGCTGACTACCCAATCCTTGGATTTCATTTCCAGCTTTATCGGCCGAAGTGACCCAAAACATGATTCTGTCGCCATTTTCAATTGTAAATCCTTCAAGATTAGGTGTGAAGTCAAGTCGGCCTTGGAAAACTTGACTACCTTCTTCCTCCAATAGCAAGCCTAGAGTTCCTGTGGCTTCGGTACCCGCTACCGGTTGGTTGTCTCTTAGGTAGATCCAAGCAACTTCAAGATCCTCATCAGGCATACCGATTTCATCTACAATCGTCAAGGATACTAGAACTTCCTCGAGTAAGTCAGATTCTAATACCGTTAGAGACGAATCAGGATAACTCATTTGGTCGAATAATACAGTAGGGGATCTACTGTCTACAGTTACTTTACCGTCCGTATTTGAAGAAGTGGTTCCAAGTCCTGGGACATTTAGTACAGTTGTAGATACATTCATTGTTGGATTAAATGGTGCCCGCATCGGTAATGTCATTGAAGCGAACCATTCACCCTCATCACTAACATCTGCAAGAGAAGTAATTACTTCTGTTCCATAGACTAAAGTCATCTCAACTTGTAAATCATCGGGAACTTCGGTGAATATCTCTCCAGAGCCGGCATAGAACACTCCGCCAGTCATCTCGAATTCGTCACCCTGCCTTAGGTAGAGGTGAGCATCCTCAGTGAGTACTATCGGGGGCGTCAAATCAGACATTCCAGATGCGACTGCTACAAGCGAGTTATCCAATACCCAAGTCAACTCACCTATGTTATTTGCATAAGCGACTTCTGTAATTTCATCGATGATACTGACACTTGGCTTACAGCCAAATTGACCATCTTCCCACGGGTAATCCCATGAGAGTTCAAACATCATTGAGAGTTCAATAACCGCTGATGTGATTTGTTGAGTCTGTACAGTTAGTGGCGATACCATAGAGTCATCTGCTGTCCACAACTCACCAGTAACTGGGTTGTAGGATACCTTTCCAATATTGTTGAGGTTATCTCCACATAGCATTATCGTGATATTGTCTAAAGTTTGCAAACCGTTGGGTTCACTTATCTGCATTGTAAATGTATGAGGGACACCAGCCAAAAGATAACCGGTAGATCTGTCCAAATTGAATGCATTGTTGACTATTGTAGTAGGCTCATCGGTAGCGATGATTACACTAGCCCAAGAGTTGTCAGCACCTGGTCCACCGCCTGTTCCGCCTTCTTGATAGGTCAAGCCAGCCCAATCCGTTCCTTCAAGATAAATGTGAACCGGACTATTGAAAGATTGTCCAGAAACATCAATTCCTGCAAAGTTCACCTGTTGTTCACCAGTCATTCCTGCGGAAAGTGGTTGTACTTGGGAAAGATACTCTTCTTCTTCGGCAATACCGTTAAAGTTGGCATCTTCAGAATCGGCTCTCCAATAATGCATGGTTAGTGTTTCACCTCTAGCCTGTGGCTCTTCAATTGTCACAAACATGGTGAGTGGTTGAGATGGATCCCAAACCTTACCGTTAGCATTCTGCAAACCAGATGGTGTCATTACCTGAAGTGGCCCTGCTGTTGGAGCAGTGAAGTCGTTCACCATTACGACAATGGGCGGTTGACCAGATACGTCTTCGCCACCCATAGAACCTGATAATGGCCCTACTCTGAATAGCTCAGGAGATGCCACAATTTCCGATATGCCAGTAGGTGTACTGAAAGTTCCGGAGAACTGCCCGTCATCATAAGAGTCTAGCAGAAGTAGGGAACCTGATAGATTTAGTCGGACTTGGAAATCAGAACCCATTGGTCTTGTATCAAGGGAATTCTGGAATCTAACTGATCCTGTAACATTAATTTCACTACCCTCCAAAATTGGGAACGGATAGAAGGTTGAGAATTGATTCGAAATTAGGCGGTTATACTGATCGCGGATTTCAAATGAGTCGATTTGTAAGTCATTTTCAACTGCATTTCCAGTAGCACCACTAACGGAATTAGCAGGCCAAATCGAGACTCCATCTCCATCGATAGCCTGAGCAATCCAATTAATCCGGTCTAAATCGTTCCAGTTCCATGAAACATCAAATTTCCAAGTTACTTGAACATCCATCCAACCGTCTCCACCATCGATGACCGATACATCACTAGATGAGGTATCAAGAGACATTAACTGAGATCCGGATGTCTGATAGAAAGCGACTGAGCCAGAATCCATACCCCAGGAATTATCTGGAGAATTACTTACGTCAAAAGAGATAGTTTCGCCATCTGAAGCATGTCCGACCAGTGAAATTGATTCCAAGTCAGAATTATCATACAGATGTCTGTGACTTGTAACTATTTCATACGTAGTACCGTCAGGATAGAAAACCTGTGGAACTGAGAAATCCTTGTTGGTAATCATCAATTCATGAGTTATTTGTCCATTTATCAAAACCTGCCCTGCCGGTGCAGTAATGTTTGTTGGTATATTGATATTGACTGCAGAAGGGTTCTCAGCGGCTGCCGTAGTGTGATAGTTTGCGAGAGAAGTTGTCAGATCTGAGACAGTCTCGTATAATGAATAAGACACAGCTAATCGAGAAAGTGTGATTGTTTGTGTTGCAGAACTATCTAATGTGACTTCTACTTCTTTCCAGTCCCTTGAGTTTGCACTTGTATCCGTCCATGAGCTGCTCATGGCTGATATCGAAGCAACCTGATTCGGGGAGAACGAAAAGTAGGACAAATATTGGTCAGATGAGGATGTGTATTTTTGATATCCATTAACTCCTATATTTATTGAACTATCAAAGCCATCTGAATCAGAGGTAATGGCGAGCAATCCAGAGTGTGCAATTGCGCCATCAGGGATTAGGATAGTCAAACTCTCTTGAACACCCGATGTGAGCGCCACTTCTAGAGAAGTGGAGCCCATTTGGTTAGGGTTGTAACTTGCTTCTTCTGCCAGCATTGTAGTTTGCCAACCAAGATGTCCGCGGCCTTGTGAGTACGGGAAATACCAATCATCTGAGCCATCTTCCGCCACATCAAGTGCGATGTCTCTAGCCGGTTCTGCATAGACCGGCGTAATCAACATCTCATCGATATATCCATTTGGAGGTAAGGTAACTTCGATTGAATATCCATTAATTGGATTCGTGAATGAAACATATCCTCCATGAGTAGTATTTGCTAGATTATTTCCATCGGCATCCAAAACCTGAACGATCACATTGTTCGAGGAATTACCGAGGAAATTAATCCTCTTTATCGGTCTAATCGAATCAATATAATCCGATGTAATTGTACTTGTAATAGCTGTTGCATTTAGCAAATCATCGATTACCTCGACTCCGGATGGAATATTCCAACCATTGAAGTCAAATAATTCTGCAGAAAGAATTCTTGGACCTCCGACTTCAACGTGTCGGATAATTGGAGTGGATATTGTACTCGATGAAGATAATTCCAATCTTACGTTTACAGTTGGATGAGTTTCAGAATCTAATCCGGCCAGATTAATTGGGAAATCAAGTGATTCATAACCAATAATTGGCTCTTCGGTAACGGCATCAATGATTGACCCAGTTACTGTTGAATTATCGTCAATTTTACCTTCTATTTCGACTATACCCCTATTGAAAGAATCTAAACCGTTCAATTCAATTGGCTGACTTATCCAATCTCCAGGGCTGCTGAAATGTCCTTGCCTAACTCCCACATTGTCAATGAACCATGCTTGTTGACCTGTGTATGAATAACCATACTTGTCGGCAGCAATGAATTTGAATCTGACATCACTACCTGCCCATTCCGCCATCGATACTTCATACGAGGTGAAGTCTGTATCACCGCAACTCTCATCTGTCCAAATAGGCATGCCGTCTAGATTAGTCAAGACATAGGAGAATGATACGTATGTCGACATAGTTTCTGAATACCAGCCAGGGTTCACAAGTTCCCAAGCGCCGCCATCAACCTCTACCATCAGGGCTCCGCCGTGCATGTTACCTTGGAAATTATTGTAGTTCCAGCACATCCACATCTCAAATGTGAAGAAAGAAATTCCAGATTCTGGAACAGAAATTGTAGGAGATACTAAACTTGCTTCTTGTACACTGCCTGAGAATGATCCTCCGGCACCAATGGAGTATAGGTAAGGGAACGAAGCTGCTTCTGAGGGACCATAGTCATCTGAAACAATCGGAGTCAAATCCCAGCCACATGTGTAAGAATTAGAGCAGGTCTTGGTGTTCGTTCTTGTAAATCCATCAACATCGTCAACTAGAGGCTCAGTTACTGCTGAATCTTCAAATCCATACTGATTATCGATATAACCTGAATTCAGGGAAAGGAAACGCCATTCATTTCCAGATGGTGTTGTGGGTGTATTTCCGTCCATATATACACTGTAGAGAGTTGATCCGGATGAGTCTACAGGTCTAAATCCGTAAACCGTCAGACCTTCTCTACCATCAGGGTCTGGATTGTTGGGGGTACTGTACCCGTAACCTACGCTAGAATCGGTCTGAACAACAAATCGAATGTCTACATTGGCGACTTGATAGGCAGTGGGCACGTCGCTAAGAATCGTGACCATACCTCCACTATCGTCTGTGTAGGTGTTGCCATCCATATCGGTATACCCATAGTTTGGAATCGACCCTGATCGTGATCGACATTGAGTAGAGGTACTACTACTTGTTGAGGTGATATCAATCCAAGTACCTCCATTATTATTTGATAATTCAAAACAAGCGTTGTCCCAGCCAGAACCTTCCAAGTCCCAGTGGATATCAAACTCTATGTCGGTAGCCCCTGTCAAATCTAAGCCAGAATATGTAAGATAGCTTAATTGGTTGTTAGCATAGTAACAATAGGTATTGTAATTCAGATATGCATATCCATTTACGTCACAACCGTGATGCCAAGCCCCACTATTATCACCATCATTGTGATAATTTACATTATCAAGGAACCATCCTGCAGAGCCTGTAGAACTTGCTGAGGTAACAATTCTGAATCTGAATTGAATTTCCGTATAGGTAGTAATATCAGGAATATTAGATAGGTTTGTGGAAGAAGAAACCCAACCACTTACTGCATCTCCTCCGAAAACTGGAATTGTGCTGGAAGCTGGTGTTCCCGAGACATCAAGGTCACCCATCGAAATAGTGTGTGAGTAACCAGAATCTAAATCCGTCCAAGTCCAACTACCCCAACCAGATGAACCATTTCTCAACCTGTGTTCTACCCAAGCGCCATCACCAGATTCCAAGTCATGCCAATGATCGAAAGAGAACGAGTAATTCACATGCGTAGCCGGATTGGCAGGAATATCAGACGCAGGAATAAGTAACCATGCATCTGTTCCAGGACTTATTGCTTGGCCTGGTAAAGTACCTGCTACTACTCCTCCTTCAGATGGAGAGGATGGAACTACACCGTGGGCTAATTGTTGTTGGTCCCCAGAGATAGTTCCCCCTAAATCAAGTAGTGTAGCAAACCAAATTTCCTGTCCATCACAGAAATAGAATTCTCCCTCAATTTCAGATGAATTGAGAGAACCAACCTTATCGTAATACATCGAATAATCATTACCCCACTGGATGTATGTACCTCCATATGGGCATGTTGAGTTGCCTATCTGTAGTGTTGTACTTTCTACGACAACAGTACTATTCTGAACTGTGCCATTCACATCGCCAGCGGGAGGTAAACCAGTTCCATTTTCGATTGTCATATTTGTTTGACATAGATTTTCTACAGATGTGACCTCATCGTCATCAAGAGTCATATCAAAGTCAAGATCGAATCCAGAAGTTAGGTTATACAGGAATAAATCTCCACATTCATTGGAAGGGGAAACAGGGTTCTCTAAGAGCCATAGATGAGCACCTGGTCCTGAATGATAATCATCCGCCATAGCAATTGAGAAATTGCCATTATCATCAAAATTCCAAACTGACGATGTGGAACCATCATCAAACATTGTTAGGTTGCCATCCAGGATTGAATCAGTAGCACCGTCGTATGTACCATTATCGAAATCATCACCGCTTATTGAAATCGAATCCATCATGGAAGAGGCCATGGGGTTACTATTGACTGATATCCAACCATCGACAATGGTCTCGTTACTAGGAACGCTAAATGCGTTTGTGGTCACTCCATCATCATCTGGGTTGATCGGAGTTGAAATGCTCCAATTTGTAACTCCTGCACTGGCAAATGGTGCGAATATCATTAGCATTACAAGGGCGGTTGCTAGTCTTCGGCGGCTGGCGGTCATAGTCCTTACAAGCATGGGGAGATTATAGAACACTCGGTCCCTGTTCTACGAACAGGGTAAAATGAGAGGAGAAATAACTTGGAATCTTGGTAGTCTATTTGCGGAAAAAAACATATTTTTGGAGCCACTGGGGAGATTTGAACTCCCGACCTTCGCCTTACCAAGGCGACGCTATACCCCTAAGCCACAGTGGCGGTGAGCGCGCCACCCGAAGTTCCGATTTAATCACTGCGGGTTGAACTATGCCACTACAGGTCAGTCTAGGTTGCAAAGAAATACTGCGTCAGACTCAAGTTAAGGTCTTAGTTCGGAGAGGGTAAGCCGAGGTCGCATAGCCTGGTATTGCGCATGACTGGAAATCATGTGGGTTCTACCCTCGGGAGTTCAAATCTCCCTCTCGGCGCCATTAAAACTCAATCCGATTCGAAAGGGTTCGGTTTTCCATTTATCAACTCCAAATTCAAGTTTGTTTCTTATGGTTGATTCGACGCGGTGTGGCACGTGGATGAAGGAGAGGTCGATTCAATCGACGAAGATTGGGGTGAAGTGACCCAAGTTCGATTGAGTGATGTAGAAGTCCCTTTCAAGCTAGAAGGCCGCAATTCTAGATTGGCCCCATTGGACTCGCTTATCCAGGAATACACATTCCACGGTAAGATGATTTCTCAACAATGGGGAGTTACTGAAGCGATGATTATTGGCATCGGAACCCTATCGATAATCTTAGGTGCGTGGGATTTGGGGATAGGTGAAATTTCATCAGGAGGGGATTACAAAAGATGGGGTCTTTTCGGAGGTGAAGCCGGATTCCTTCACATCAATGATTTTTCACTAATGCTGGCTTTACTTTCGCTGATTGCATGGATTGGATTCTTTGCTTTACTTTGGACTAGATTTCCATTAATGAGAGAGAATCTCATTTGGCTGGCAACTGCAACATTTGCTGTGCAACTTGGATTTGTAATCAGTCACTCCTCTGCAAGCGATTTCCCATTTGCCGCAGAAATTGGCGATTGGATAGGTTTTGTAATTGGCAACCTAGTTCTAATTTTCCTTTCAGTAATTGTTGTACATAGGGCTGTAATCGAAACTAGAGACATACATGTCGAAGAGCGTCACGCTCACCCTGATCCTCGTGTTGTTGAGAAGGCATGGCGCGATCATAGCTTGAAAGCATGGAGTATGAATTTAGGGACTTGGATGATTTTTCTAAATATTTCATCTTGGGCTGGAGCCCATGCAGTTTCTCCTCGTCCCCCTATTGAGAATGATATGACTCTATACGTAGTAATTTATGCATTATTTGGAATCCTTTCTATGGCTTTATTGACTCATATATTGTGGTATCCACAATTCATGCTAGGTGCCGCAGAAGATAGAATTCAATCCGTTCGAGCAAGGGAAGTTGCTGGCGAATTTGTTCCTGAAAAATCTACTCGCATGCAAGGTTCTTGTCCGATTTGTGGGGCTGATTCGGTTGCTGTCAGAAATCAAGATGGGAGTATTCAGGTACCTTGCCTGAAATGTGATGGGAATGGCACGCCAGGTACGGCATGTTCCGAATGTGAAACAATAATTCCCGCAAGAATCTCTTGTAGAGAATGTGGTTCAAGCACTACTGTAATGAGTCATTTTTCACGGTCCGATGCATGGTAATATCGAAGTCAGAGGAGCTAAGATGTTTCTAGATAATTTACTGTTTTTTTATGATGATTTCCTAGACAACATTCAGCCCAAAATGCGGAAGAAATTAGCTGTAATTTTGTTAACAATAGGAGCTTTGTTTATGCTTTCCTATTCAATCATTGATGATGATTTTTTAGAGATTATCGCTTTACTAATCGGGATTCTACTAGTTCTTGTAGGCTTGGTGACACTTTTTTATAATTCATTTAGGATGGAATGACATGCGATTTTTTTATTTTTTCAGTTTAAGAGAAATTATCGAAATTATTCTAGAAGTATTCACGAAGAAAAATAGGGCGTTTTTAATTAAAATTTTCAAATATTTAGGTTGGACTCTACTTCTTTTAGGAATTATTGCGATTTTTATCGGATACACTACTTCTGAACCGCAGTCTGGTTTCTCTGGACTTGGGAATGTTATACTTTTTCTCGGCGGTATAATTTGTTGTTTAGTGGGATTTTCCCTTATCACGGGATGGTTTTCTGTATGGCAATCAAGAAGCCTGTATGATTATGATTATGAACACTCTTGGTCAGAAATCATAGGTAGTGTGGTGAATGAGGATTCTAATCAATATCAAGATAGTGAATATAGATTAGAGCAAACAATCGAAAACCCATCTGAAGTTAACAACCCAACAAAAGACAATAGCGCATTGCCATGGTTGATAGGTTCAGTTTCTACATTAGCATTTATCCTAGTGGCTTCAGTCATTTTCCTTTGGCTTAGATCAGTGGCTGATGAGATATTGATTGGAGGCCCTCCACCAACCTTAACCGGATGGGAGCAATCTTACCAAGAATTGACTGGATTCGACGAAGTATCGGGATTGGATGGAAGTGGTGTTGTAGTTTGTGTAGTTGATTCTGGTATCGAAATGGATCATCCTGATTTAACACATCTTGCCCTAGCTGGTTGGTTTGATGTGATTAATGGTCAAAATGAGCCCTATGATGACGAGGGGCATGGAACCGCGATGGCGGGAATTATAGTTGCGAAAAACGGTCTCACTGGAAATGCTCAAGGTGTCGATCTATTAGTTGCAAAAGCAATTGATTCCAATGGACAGGGAACTGATACAGGAATTGCTGAAGCAGTGGATTGGTGTGCGGATAATCAGGCCGATATTATCTCGTTAAGTCTCGGAGGAGAAGGTGGAATAAGCATTGGAGGAATTACAACCGATCAATTGGAAAATGCTGTACAAGATGCCTTAGAACAAGGAATCTTTGTGGTCGCAGCTGCGGGAAATGATGGTGGTCAAGACGATGATGGAGATGTTTCTTCCCCTGGTTCTGTCGAGGATGTTATTTGTGTTGGTGGAGTAACTAGATTGGGTAATGTATGGAGCGGAAGTTCAGAGGGAGATAATGATGGAAGACTCTGGCCCCCTATGCTACCTCGTTCTGATCCCGACATGAAACCGGAAATTTTGGGACCTGGGGCAGAAGTGCCGATTCTATTCGCTGGAGGTAGTGGAGATGGTTCATGGTGGGGTTGGGCGAGTGGGACTTCAGCTGCCACTGCTTGGGTATCTGGTGGATTAGCGATAATACTCGAAGCACATCCTGAATTACAAAGAGAGGGGGCTTCGGGAGGGCCTAATGCAATTGAATTAATCAAAACTAAATTAAGTGATAATTCACAAATGGACGATGGACAATCGGAACATGATGATCGCTTTGGATACGGGATCTTTAGAATCGATTTGATGCTTGATTCATTGAGCAATTCCAGTTCGGAAGAAGAGACTGAATACTCCGTGATGAAATTACAACATAGCGACATTAATAGCGGCTCGAATCAGGCAGAACGAAGGAAAACACCTATTGTTCCTCCTGCGAGCTCAACGAAAGCTGCTGAGTGGTTTGAGTTAACTGACTGAACGAACTCTATCCATTGATTGAAGGATGCAACAACCTGTTGTGCAGGAGTCATTTCAACCCCCTGTTCAGGTTCACCAACATCCCCGGTAGGTACTTGTGGTTCTAAGGCTATCACCACTCCACCAGGCGCTAATAGATTGAAGGCCAGAGTCGCTGCGCGAACTCTTTCCATCTCTGGTAAATCAATGATTACCAAATCAATTGGCTGAGGTAATGGAGCACTTCTAGCGACATCTGGGAGGGTTGCATTCGCTGCATTCCAAGATTCTGTCTCAGCAGCGATTGCGCTCCAAGGATCTGAAATTACCTGTGCCCAACTTGAAGCGTTATATCGGCGAAGTAATCGATCAATAATCACTCCAAATTTACCACCTTCTTCTATGACTCGAAGCGTCTCAGGACGATTACTACCCTCTGATTCATCAATAGCAGGATCACCACACCATAGGTCCATCATCCAAGCGGTTAGATGTCCTATACCCCCACCGATAATTACGACATTTCTAGCCGGAATTCGGCCCGTTATGTCGCGAAGCCTTTTTCGGATAGAACGTGGTAAAGGTCTCAAGTCCATGTGAATCATTTGTTCACCAATTGCGGCAGCGATTTCTGGTTCAGAATCACTCCTAGACTCGTCGTCTCCAAGAAGTTGCTCGAACATCTCCTTTTGGGACATAGTTGGAAGCCCTATTCCACCCCCTATATCGGCCATATTACCGCCTCTAGTGACTCTCTCTTGAACCATCCCACTCGCGGATGGCTTCAAGAACAGTAGGTCAGCCGCGCAGATGTGAACGACGGTCTAGATGACGAAGAGGCGGTAGATGTCTCTCAATGTTCAAACTGTGAAGATTTCACAGAGCACAATGTACTCCGAAGAGTAAGGAAGGGAGATGGAGAGGATTTGCTAATCCAATGTCTAGAATGTAATGAGGTACAGACTCTTCATTTGAGACCCGGTAAGCCAATCAAGATTACTTCGATACTTTCTGATGGGGCCGAAAGTCAAACTCAGACTGTAGAGTCGGATGACGATGAATTAATTTCTGTAGATGATGTATTCGACCATAGTGGAATCCTTTACAGGGTGACTCGGATAGATGATTCGGATACAAGATCTCAACGAAGTATGGTTGCTAGTGACATCTCAACTCTTTGGGCGGTTCGGTGTGATAAATGCATAGTTCGTTTGACAATGACGGATGGAGAAGAAAGTAGTTCAACGTCTATTGAATGCTCTCCAGATAAGGTATTTTCTTGTGGTTCAATTATGGAAATAGAAGGAGTACGATGGAGGATACGAGCGCTACATACAGGGAAGGGTAGAACACTTCGAGGTAAGCGAGCAGCAATCGACCTTCGACGAATTTATCTTCATCCTCCGTACAATAGAGACGAAGATAGAAGACCGTATAGGCGATGATTAACGTCTATTTGTCCAAGGCATAATGATACTCTTTGCTACATGCCATGCAACATCAGGGTTTTCTCTCAAACGACGCATACTATACTCGTACCACCTACTACCATAGGGGAGGTATACGCGGGTTCGATGTCCATCTTTGGCCAACTTTCGTCGTATATTTCCTCTGACACCAAGAAGCATTTGAAATTCATATCCTGGACCTTTACCGATTCTTTCAGGTCCTGCATTTTCTCTAGGGTCAGCGATTTTAGGGCCCATTCCCCTTTCATCTAACGCCGCAATTGCGTGATTGATTACTGGTAGGTCATGAGAGGCAATTGCAGTGTATGCTCCAGAATCTAGTAATTCGTCAACCGCCTTGTTTGTTGCTACGACAATGTCATGATACCTAGTGTGCGCAATGTCTTCGGATTCAAGGTAAATCCCCTTACAAATTCGAACATCGGAATTGCCATTCAGTTTAGATGCGAGTGAAGATATATCATCACTGGTTCTAAACAACCGAGATTGAAGCACAGTTCCGATGTTGGTTAATCCTCTATCATGCATCTCGGTAACAATATCAATTGTGGACTGGGTGACTCGATGATCTTCCATATCTAATCTGACGAAAATATTGTTTTTTGCTGCA
>DAMG01000089.1 GCA_002497025.1 Euryarchaeota archaeon UBA126 | reverse complement strand
GCTACCATTTGCAGTTCTTGGTGTGTTCTTAGTAGGTTCGACATCTGTAGAATTCAATGAATTTGAACAATTAGTTGAAAATCGAAATCAATTGGCTCATTCTTACATAAATAGCCTCATCCTACTTTCAATCTTGGAGACTATTTTACGGATATATCATGGTTTCAGAGAATTGGTTGGTGGACAACGCAGAGTTAACAAGAAATTAAAGAAAATCGCCAAGCAAACTGGTCGCTCAAAATCGGATATTCGAGAAGATATGTTAGATGATGGAATACTCAATTATAGCACATTTGACGATGATGACGAAGAGGAGACATCTTCCTCATAGAGCAGAATCTTACTCTAGATGACAAGGTGCAGGTTTCACAAAGGGGAAGTGCCGCGCATGGCATGGGTGCGTGGTGTAGTCTGGATATCATGCTGGCCTTCTAAGCCGGTGACCCGGGTTCGAATCCTGGCGCGCCCACCACCATTCTCTGCCGAATAACCCCGTAGGGATTCACCGTTTACATCAAATACACCCAGCAGGTCGGCGCGACGCATGAAGCGAGGTTCCCGTGCGTGGAAGAAGGCAGGGAAGCAACGCTGGAAGTGGCGAAAGAAGAAACTACGAAGGCGAAAGGCCGCTCGTAAGCAAGCTCGCCAATGATTCTAATCAAAGAGAAGAAACAAGGTCCGCGACTACTGATGCCGGATCCTCTGCCTTAGTGACTCCACTAGCAAGAAGAACTCCGGTTGTTCCAAGCTCAATCGCTGCTGCAACGTCTGCACCGTTCTTTACTCCCGCGCCACAAAGGATTCCAACCTGCTCTGAAATTTCCTTTACGGCAGCAGCTGTACCGCTTACTATTGTAGGATCTGCCGTTGTAACAGAAATGTCTCCACCGATTAATTCCGGTGGTTCGACCGCGACAAAATCCGGGCCTAATGCAGTCAATGCACGAGCCTCTTCGATGTCTGCTGCACAGGCGCATACAGTGAACCCTTCAGGGACTTGGTCGAGTAACATGGCTACATGCTCGATTTCCACTTTGTGCTCTGCGTGATTGATTAGTGTTCCACTAGCACCCCTTTCAACAGCGGTTGCGGGATGTAACCAACCAGTAAATGAGCCAAATCCTACTGGGTCTAGATGTTGGCACCAGACCTCTAAATTAGGTGCTGCAGCAACTACAGAGCTAAGGTCGAAAGCGGATACTGCAACAATCATTCGAGCATTTGTTTCAACACTAGAGATTGCCTTTGCTAATGCTTCTGCACTGGCGCCATGTGCGGTCTCGTATGTCTTCAGATTGACTACGACGAGTGGTTGAGTCACGCTCCGGCGAGATGAATACACTCTTTGACGCTGACGGATTAGATTCGGCTCAGATAGTCGAACCGTGACCAATTACTGCATCGGTCAACTCGGTTCCGGATGAAATGCTAGCTCCCTCACCTACTATACACCTATTCAATTGCACTCTTGAGCCGATTTGAGCGCCATCCATTACAACAGAATCCCTAATTGTTACATCTTCACCTAATTCGGCTCCTTTTCCAATTGATGAGCCAGTCACTCCTGATTTGCAAACAGCATCAGAAAACCAAGATTCACAGCACGAGGACCCCTTATCAAAACGACTGGAGGAGATACAAACCTGAGTCGCATCGATGAAGGAAGAAGGAGTTCCAGCATCTACAAAGTAACCCTCAAATGTAAGCCCGGCCATATCTCCCGATTTTGCAATATCAGGGAATATCTCTCTTTCCATGGAGTGTTTGTGAACACCCATGTGATCGAGTACTTCACGTTCTATTAGGTAGCAACCTGCGTTGATTAGATTGGAAAACTCAGTACCTGGTGCCGGTTTTTCCTGAAAACGACGGATCATTCCAAAATCATCCAAATCACAAACTCCGAAACGGCTAGGATCTTCAACTTGCCAAAGTGAAAGTGTCGCTTTTGCCTGAGTTTTCTCGTGATGTTGAGTCAAGGCTACTACGTCTACGCTTGAAACTAAATCTCCATTCAAAACCAAAACTGGGCCTTTTCCGGTTAAATGCTCACGTGCAAGGGCGATAGCACCACCTGTGCCGAGTGCTTCTTCCTCTACAGACAATACAATCTCATATGGAAGGTCAGTGTTCTCAGCCCAGTTACGCATTTCCTCTATTCCATAGCCTGCCGCCACTACCACTCTATCGACCATCTCCTCGGGTACTACCTCAACGACTCTCTCAAGCAGAGTTTTGTCGAGAATTCTTAGTAGCGGCTTGACTCTACCTTCTGTCAAAGGCCTGAGGCGGGTGCCAAACCCGCCCGCTAGAACCACTACGTCCATGGTTGGGCGGGTGCAATTACCACTTTCAGCACTTCGTGTCCCCGACGCCTCGTGCACACTCGTTAGGCGCATCGTTGAAAGACGGTTGTTGAGTCGCCGGAGTGTCGACATGAACATTCACGAGTATCAAGGGAAGGAATTGTTTCGTTCTGCAGGAGTAAAGGTACAGGAAGGAGTGCACTGTAAATCCGTTGAAGATGCACTTGCGGCTTATGATTCCCTTGGCTCAAAAGTTGTTGCTGTTAAGAGCCAAATCCATGCCGGTGGGCGAGGAAAAGGAAACCTGTATTGTCCAAATTCTGGAGATCTTCTAATGGAGGGTGGCGTCAAGATAGCATTCTCCAGAGATGAGGTTGAAACCTATTCAGAAAATATCCTCGGCCACATACTTGTGACGAAGCAAACAGGCCCTGCAGGAAAATTAGTCAGTAATATCTACGTCGAGGCTGGTTGCGAAATAGCACATGAATACTATCTCGCCTTATTGGTAGATAGAGAAGAAAAGCAAGTACTAATTATGGCTTCGACTGAAGGTGGAATGGACATTGAAGAAGTTGCCGAAGAGACTCCTGAAGCTATTCACAAAACTTGGGTTAATCCATCAACTGGTTTACTAGACTCGCAAAAGGAAGACCTCGGTATTTCTCTCGACCTCTCTGGTGCAGCATTAGAGGACTTTGTAGGTATGATTGGAAGTCTTTACGAACTATTCGTATCGAACGATTGCTCAATGGTAGAAATCAATCCATTGGTTCGTACAAAATCTGACGAAATAGTGGCTCTTGATGCAAAGGTTGGATTTGATGAAAACGCCTCATTTAGACACAAAGAATGGGAAGATTTGAGAGATTATTCCGAGGAAGAACCTACTGAAACTCGCGCCAACGAAGCCGGCCTTTCCTACGTCAAACTCGATGGAGACATTGGTTGCTTAGTCAATGGAGCAGGACTAGCCATGGCAACTATGGATGTAATCAAACTCTACGGGGGCGAACCAGCCAATTTCCTTGATATTGGTGGAGGCGCGGATGAAGCCAAGGTTCAGGAAGCCTTTGAGATTATTCTCGAAGACCCAAATGTCAAGGGAATATTGGTCAATATCTTTGGAGGGATTCAACGCTGTGATATTGTTGCAAAGGCGGTACTTGCAGCCTCAGAAAAGATGGGATTACAAGTTCCACTAGTAATCCGTTTATCAGGAACTATGTTCGAAGAGGGACGAGCAATTATCGATTCCTCCGACCTTGATTGTACATCTGTGGAGACATTGGCTGAAGGTGCTGAAGCAATTGTTGGACTAATTGGGGGTGGTAAGTGATGGCGATTTGGGTTCAAGAAGATTCGAAATTACTAATCCAAGGAATTACCGGTTCACAAGGTAGGTTCCATGGTGAAAAGATGGTTGAATATGGCACCAATTTGGTCGGTGGTGTAACTCCTGGAAAGGGTGGCCAAAATATAGAATTAGCAGGTAATGAATTCCCGGTTTTCAACACCATGATGGAAGCAATTAACCAAACTGATGCGGACGCTTCAGTCATCTATGTCCCACCTCCATTTGCTGCTGCGGCAATCATGGAGGCGGCCGATGCCTTCCACCAAATCAAAGGTGAGGGAGTCATTGTATGCATCACCGAAGGAATACCAACTCTGGATATGGTAAAGGCAGTCGCTTACGTAAACGAAAAAGAAGGAATTAGACTCATAGGACCAAACTGTCCTGGGATAATTACACCTGGAGATAATGGCGGTTGTAAAATTGGAATCATGCCAGGACATATCCATGCCAAGGGCAGGATTGGAATAGTATCGAAATCAGGAACTTTGACGTATGAAGCAGTTGCACAAACCATGAGTATTGGTGAAGGACAGTCTACCTGCATTGGAATAGGAGGAGATCCAGTAAATGGAACCGGATTCATTGATTGTTTGTCTGCCTTCGAAGCCGACCCTCAAACTGTAGCCGTAGTAATGATTGGTGAAATAGGCGGCACCGCTGAGGAAGATGCTTCTGAATGGGCGGCCGAGAACATGAGTAAACCAATTGTCGGCTTCGTTGCAGGTTCTACCGCCCCACCCGGAAAAAGAATGGGACATGCTGGCGCAATCATCTCCGGTGGAAAGGGAACAGCCACCGAGAAATTCGCTGCATTTGAGGCCGCAGGCATTCATATTGCGCGTGACCCTTCTGAAATTGGTGCTGTGTTGAAGGTAGCGCTGGAAGAATCCGGTCTTCTATGAAGACCGATAGTTTTGACTTAGTATTCACGGTCAGACTTAATCCAAATAATGCGACGAGCCATTCGTGAGTTCGCATTCGCGAGTGGTCGTAATTGGTGGAGGAATAGCCGGTTGTTCCTCTGCACTCGCTCTTGCAGGAAGGGGTGTGAGTGTTACACTGCTAGAGGCTTCACCCCGATTAGGTGGCCGTTATTGTAGTGTAGATATTGAAGCAATAGACCGACCAATTGACGGAACTCAGAATGTATTTTTCAGAAATTTTGAACGCTTTTTGCAATTGCTTGCAACATGTGAGGTGAGAGAATCAGTAAAGCTGCAAAACTCCACTTTGCTTGCATTTCTCGAGGTTGAGCAGAGAAGAATATCGAAGATTCAATCTGGAACCCTTCCTCCTCCAAACCATCTATCGGCGTCCTTTCTTAATGCTAATTTCCTAGGACTAGGTGATAAATTCTCAATGCAAAAGGCTGTCAAAGCTATCCAAAATACAGATGATGAGCAAAGACGGGAACTTGACGAGTTAAGTTTCCTAGAATGGCTAGAACACAATGGGCAGACTAAACGAGCAATCTCACGTTTTTGGAATCCAATAAGTAAATTGGCATTGAATGTAGATTGCTCTCAAGCCAGTGCCGCATCTGCAATATTCTTGTTCAAGAAGACCCTTGTCGGAAATGCCGATGCATTAGATGTTGGTTGCTTTACGAACGACTTCACAAATGCAGTATGCTCTAGTTTACGGAGAACATTAGCGGCTTCAGGCGTGGATGTATTTCTCTCATCCCCTGTTACTAGCCTCTTTCGTGAAGCAGGTGTAGTCACCGGAGTCAATACAAAAGAGAGATTTCATTCTGCAGACAGAGTGATAATTTGCACTCCAATCTCGGACACTGCAAGGCTACTTACCGGTTCTTCTGCGAGCATGAAATCTCATGAAGTTGCAGAAAGTCTTGCAAAATTAGGCAATACATCTCAAATTGGAATTCATGCATTCCATGAAGGGCCTATTTTACCAGAAGGTATCCCGTTTGTCAGTTGTTGTGATGAACCTTTGATACAGATGTTATTCGATCGCTCTGGCGAACTTGATGATGGAAATAGAGGCGGGCTTCCCGGTCATTGGATTTGTAGCCCTGTTTCTCACGCAGACAATTATCTACAATGGGATGATGAATTGATAAGAACGGAATATCAAAGAGTAATCAACACTGCATTCCCTGATTCACCTGCTTTGATTGATTTTCATGTGGTTAAAATAAATCGAACTGCCACCTCTATGAAGACAGGCTCTCAACGTCTCCGACCGAATCCGCTTGATGCGGGGGAGGGAGTTATTTTGGGTGGTGATTGGATCAATATCGATTGGCCCTCAAGTCTAGAGGCTTCGACGAGAGCGGGGCTCGTAGCGGCTGCAACATACCTGAGAGAAAGTGGAGTTAGAGATTTTGCAGAATGGAATCATGAAGAAAAATGGCCGGATTGGCCAAATTCTGCAAAGAAAGAAGACTTAGATTGGAGAATATGGGAATAAAGTAAGCAACGAAGCAATCAACACATAAGCGATTGTGGGCGAGGTGAGAATAAGATGGCTGAGATTATTGATGAGCACATCGATGGATTGCTCAAGGCGACTTCTCGTTCTTTTCATTTGACCCTAACAAGCCTACCGAATAGTGTCAGAGACCAGGTAGGTCTACTGTATCTCCTAGCCCGCTTAGCAGACACAATTGCAGACTCAAAAACCGAGGATGTTGAAGCCTTGATTGAAGCTCTTGATGGATATCAAAACCACTTGCTAAATGAAGAAAAAATAGACTTATCCAATATTGCCCAATTACAAGAAGATAGAGATGAAAAAAGACTTCTTGAAAACCTAGAATCCGTAGTAAATGCATATCGAAACATGGAAGCTAAAGATTCTCTATTAATGCAACGCTGTCTCAATGTTATAATCTCAGGGCAACGACTTGATTTGGTTCGTTTCGGCGCCCTTGGGTCGGAACTAACCTGCTTGGAAAACGATGCCGAATTGGATGATTATGCATACAGGGTTGCTGGAAGTGTTGGTGAATTTTGGACTGCGATTACCTTGCAAAATGAATTATCTGGAGATGTACCTGATACCGATACCTTCGATTCACTTGGAATTCGCTTCGGGAAGGCGCTACAAATGACCAACATATTGAGAGATATTCCAGCAGATTTAGCCTTAGGTCGATGTTATATCCCAAATGATAGATTATCTGAAATTGGACTAAATCATGAGGACCTACACAATCCTGATTCAATTGATGTTTTCAGACCCCTATACGATTCCTATCTTGATATAACCTGTGATCACTATGATTCTGCAATAAATTACATTCGAATGATTCCAAGAAAATATCGTAGCCTTCGGATGGCTTGTATGCTACCTGTTGTTATCGGTTTAGACACTATTGCATTGCTTCGAAAGGGCAATGTTCTCGATGTATCTGAGAGGATTAAGGTCAATAGAAGTAGAATCCGTAAAATAGCGGTTTCTTGCCTAATCTCTACAAGGTTCAAGGGAATGGAGAATAGAATCCTTAGCAGGGCAGCAAATCGAGCGTTAAACGGCATCTGAACCTGTTCAAGGCCGCTGAAGCGGCCTGCACGCGCGCGAGGGAGAGGTTCAAGAGCGAATGACGAGGGCTTACCTTCGGCGTCACCATGTCTCAAGACACTAGCAACGATTCCGCAAGCGACATGCGGTACGATGCTGAGCGTAGCATTTCACTTGTGGATGCAGATGTTCAAAACCCCGGTATTGAGAGTGTAAGGTCTAAAGTTAGCCTAACTCGAGAAGCGGCTCGAGCAATTTCGATTACCGCCCTCGAAACAATCCGAGAAGGTGCTCGATTCATGGGTGTTGTAGGTACACGTGGTGAATTACTGAATCCATTTGGACACATTGACGCAGCAATTTGGTCCGAATCGGATGTGCCAGAATACATGATTGAGACCGCATACGAATACTGTGAGGAGTTGACACGTATAGAAGCAGGTAATTTCTATCACTCATTCAAGTATCTACCCAGTGAGGCCCGTCAAGCTATCTGCGCATACTATGCATTTTGTCGTAGAGCAGATGATATCGCAGATGGAGATTATGTCGATTCTTTTCCCGGAGGCTCGTCGGATAACCCAGAGTCAGTGGAGTATCGAACACACATCGAGAGGTTGACGGGAAGTAGCCCCGTGGTTGCTAGAGACCATTATGACGACAGAATGTCACAATTATTCTACTATCGAAAGAAATTGTCTAGTGCTTACGGACAAGTTACCTCAACTGACCCAATTTTTATCGCATTGAAAGATACCATTAGGCGTTACAATATCCCGCGCCAATTGCTTGACGATATGATTAGTGGGATGGAGGACGACTTCCATCGAAACCGCTACGAAACTTTCGAGGACCTCTACTCCTATTGTTACCGAGTTGCGTCTACAGTTGGATTGGTTTGTATCGAAATCTACGGCTACTCAGAATTGGAAGCCCGAGAATTTTCTGAAGCATGGGGGATTTTCATGCAATTGACAAATATCATCCGAGATGTTGCAGAGGATGCAGAGCGAGACCGAATTTACCTCCCCATGGAGGATTTGCGGAGATATGGAATTAGCGAGGACGATGTAAAGAGCGGAGCCGAACTACTAAATCACCCAGGTTGGAAACCGTTCGTTGAAGAATACATAGAAAAAGCCGAAAGTTATAGAGATAAGGCATTCAAACTGCTTCCATTATTAGATAGACAATCTCGATATTCACCGGCAGCAATGATGGCATTTTATGAATCCATCTTAAAGAAAATAGGCAAGAAAGATGGTGACGTATTTACAGAGCGTGTACAATTATCAAAAGCGGAAAAAATCTCTCTAGCCGCATATGTATACGCGAGATATCGCTTCCTTGCCCTCTGAGCAAGAAGCGGCTTTGAAAGGCCAAGACAAAAGGGAAGATTATCGGGCTTAGCAATTCGGAGGGATATTAATGAGGGTGGCAATACTTCTTGAGGAGCGTTGTAAACCTAACAGTAACGCATTTGCATATTTGAAGAAATATTCCGAAATGTGTGATAGAGATTGCATTCAAGTAAATGGGAATAAATGTAGAATTCTTGAAACTGCTTGCCCTGTGTGCTTCACCAGAGCTAAACACTGTCCCGATGATGCAGTGAAAATTATCAATTTACCAGAAGAATTAGACACCGATCTAACACATAGTTATGGGGAAAATTCATTCAAATTATTTCGGCTACCTTCTCCTAAACAGGAGCAAATTGTTGGTATTCTAGGGCCTAACGGGATTGGGAAATCAACTGCAGTAAATTTGCTATCGGGTTCATTTACGCCTAATCTTGGGGATTGGAGAAATCCAAGCCCACAATGGGAAGATGTAATCACAACCTTTCCCAGAGGCGAGTTAAGAGATTATCTCGGACTTGTTGCAGAGGAAGAGGTAAGAATTGCCGTAAAACCACAGTACATCGATAAGCTTCCCAAAATCTTTCAAGGAAAGGTGCTAGACTTACTCGAGAGAGTTGACGAAAGAAACGAGGTACCTCATTTTAGTAAGATAATGGGCATCGACCATATTTTGGAAAGGAATCTTGATGCCTTGTCTGGTGGTGAATTACAACGTGTTGCAATTTGTGCAACACTTCTGAAAGAAGCCGATGTATACTTTTTCGATGAGCCCTCTTCTTACCTGGATATTTATGAAAGAATGAGGATGGTAGGAGTTATCAGAGGATTAGCAGAGAAGGGAAACAGAGTTCTAGTCGTGGAACACGATTTGGCAATTCTTGATGTTCTGTGCGATTTAATTCACGTAATATACGGTGATCGATCCGCTTATGGGATTTTCACACCTCCTAGAACTACTAGGACTGCTATAAACGCATATTTAGACGGTTATCTTCCCGAAGAAAATATTCGTATTCGTGATAAACCAATCAAATTCCTCAGAGGGCGTGATAGAGGAATGGATATTGGAACTCCAATATTGCAATGGGGAGATATGCAGAAAAAATTGGGCGATTTCGAACTAAAAACTGGAAATGGAGAAGTTCGTAGCGCCGAAGTTGTTGGTGTTGTCGGACCTAATGCGACTGGGAAGACTACGATGGTCAAGATGATTGCCGGGGAGTTAGAACCAGATCAAGGATGGTGCACCATGGAAGCCACCATATCTTACAAACCACAGCACGTTAATACCGATTTTGATGGTAGCGTTCAAGACTGGCTTGATACAGAACTTGGAGCGAAATGGCGTAGCGGTGAATTTCACACTCAAGTTGTAAGGCCGTTACAAGTCGACCAATTGTTACAATTACGCGCGAAGAAGTTGTCTGGGGGCGAGTTACAGGCTGTTAGCATTGTAATTTGTCTTGGAAAAGAAGCCGACTTATACCTCCTAGACGAGCCGAGTGCTCACTTAGACGCAAATGCAAGAATGGAGGCTGCAAAAGCAATCAGAAGGACTATGGAAAGCAATGAAAAAGCCGCGATGGTAATAGACCATGACATTTATTTCATTGATATTGTCTCAGATTCATTATTAGTTTTCAATGGATTAGGTGGCTCATATGGTAATGCAGAAGGGCCTATGTCTGCTAGGAAGGGAATGAATAAATTCCTAAAAGATGTTGAAGTTACTTTTCGTAGAGATCACGAATCACATAGACCTAGAATAAACAAGCCAAGTAGTCGCAAAGATCGTGAACAAAAGGCTAGCGGAGAATATTTCTATCTTGAATAGTGTTTGAAGGAACCATCTGGACCATTGGATTCTTGAATGGTCGACAAAACCGCCAGACCATGTCTGATGATGAGTCGGAAGATATCGGAGAGAAAGAAGAACTCGAAGATGACATGGCTATGCTTGAGGTAAAGGTCGCTGAACTTGAGAAGGAATTACAGTACTCTCAAGCTGAGACTGCTAACGCTAGGCAAAGAGGGCTGAGGGATAGAGCCGAAGCAATACGATTCGGAGCCACCGGATTAGCCTCTCGAATTATACCGGCAATCGATTCCTTGGAGAAAGCATTAGCAAATGAAAATAGTGACAATGAGGCAATCGCAGATGGTGTAAAGATGACTCTTGATTCTCTGAAGAGAGCCCTTGAATCCGAAGGCGTCACTATTCTAGAGACAACTGGTAAGGTATTCGACCCAACACAAATGGAAGCAATTGCTACTGTTCCAGTACAAGATGGTCAAGAATCCGGAGAGGTTGTTGAAGAAATTGAATCGGGATATATGCTGCATGACAGGGTTCTGAGGCCTGCGAAAGTAATAGTAACCAGCGAATAAATTTAGTTCTAATTCCAGAAATGAATTTATACATTAATTTATATCAAAAATCGAATCGCCTGAAGAATATGCACAAGGTCTCAAGTAAATTTGCAAAAATCAATTGTTTCTGGTTGCTAGCAGTATTACTATTGAGTACATCCTCACCTTTTGTACAAGCACAAAATGAAAATACTCCCGAAGAAGAAAACAGAACTTTTCAATACCACACAATTGCATCTTTGGGAGATAGCACCCTAGGTTCGGACCCTTCTGGCTACAGAGGTCCATTTGCAAGTGTGCACGCAGCTAATTTGATGGGTTTAGATTATTATGAGGGCGCAGTTGGTGGAGACCGATCTTGGACTCTTATTGACGCAGGAAGGCACACAACAATAGCCGAAAATTATGGAAATGGCACATTGGTAACCATGATGGTGGGTGCTTGGGACTTTATCGACTCCGATGTTGAGATTATTACTGGCGATTATTCCTTCATCGATGAATTGGATGAAAACATAACAATCATCCTTGATACTTTGGTAACCTCGGAGATAGACGTACTAGTATGGAATTTACCTAATATGTCATTTCTGCCTTTTTTGACACAAATTTTTCCCACAGAACTTCACCATTATTTCACTGAAGCCAGTAATGAGTGGGCAATACGGCTTAACCAAATCGCAGAAAGATATGGCGATGATGTGCAAGTTTTCGATTTGATGACCGCCTCTGACGACCTATTGCAAAATAAATCCGCTAGAATGATTTTAGGTAACGAGGTAACTAGCCCACCGATGGTGTGTGCAAAAAATTGCATAATGGTTGATTCTCTGCACCCCACTTCAGTTGGGCAAGGACTGTTAGCTAACTACATGATGGATGCAATAAATGAAAAATTTCCTTCCCCTAATGGCACTTACCCTCTTCTTTCTGAAGAGAAATTACTTTCTCTGACAACACTAACAAACAACACAGATGAAGATTCGACAGAGCCCGCCTCGATTTTTATTGAAGGAGAGATAACGGGAGAGTGCTTCGATTGGGCTGAGTCCACATATCGAGATATGTACGTGACCATAACAATTGACAGCGAATATATCCCCATACCAAGTTACGTTGGATTCAATACCGAATTATGCAGGCAATCTACGCATGTTATGTACTCAGGAGAGGAGGCGATTCACGTGGTATCAAATGTGGAAAATATGCTCACCTTGAATCACTTTTTTGAGATTTGGGGAGAAAATCTGAGTGCCACCACGTTACTGCACAAAGACACATCGGATGGAGGGGAGATAACCTTAGATGTAAACGGAGTAAGATATGAAGGAGATTGGTCAGCCATACCTTTGGAGGGTGTGATTTCTCTAGACATTGTATACACACCCCCTCCTGTAATGACTGTTGAAGAAGATATAGAAGAGGATTCATTACCCGGTTTCTCCATGGTTTTGGTTTTGGCATCTACATTACTGGCAATGGCTGTAATTCGAAGAAAATAATATAATTCATGTATTCTGAATTTAATAGGAGGATAGAATGAATATGAATGATAGATTAAGTAAAATTGCAACAATAATAGTTGTCTGTTCAATGCTATTTTCTGGATGTACAAATGAGTCCGGTGATGGAATCGAAAATGATTCAGACGACATAAACGATATTCCTGAACTAAAACCAGAACCAGAAGATATTCTGGAAATAAATGGCAATGATTTCTGTGATCTTACCAATCAAATCCACTGTATGCTACCCTTTCCATCTGGGTTTTTCCTAGATGAGGATGAATCTCAAATCACGGATTATAGATTAAACATCACAGGGGAGGCAATACCCGATACAAACTCTGCTCAATCAGAAAATATGGTGATTTTGGATAGACTCGATGGTTTTAGCCCATCTACTCAAATATTTACCGCTTTTTCATCTATTCCAAATATAAGCGAAATGGCAGACCAATTCAACATATCCCCCTCAATAGAAATTAATCATTCTAGCATTTTAATGAATTTAGATACTGGAGAATTTATTCACCACTGGATCGAGTTAGACGCCAGAGCGAAGGATGGTGAAGACACACTCATTTTCGTAAGGACGTTGCAAGGACTGGATCATGACGCAGCATACGCAGTTGCATTCAGGAATCTAGTCGATATTAATGGAGAGGAGATTCAACCTGAAGATGGATTTTTAGCATTAAGAGATAATCAGACTACTGATTCAATTCAAATTGAAAATCAAAGAGAGGATTACGAATATCTATTCGAAAAACTAGAACAATCTGGGGTGCCTAGAAGTAACTTACAATCAGCATGGTGGTTTCACACAGCATCAACTAAATCTATTCTCAAGGATTTGTTTTCAATAAGAGATGATGCTGAGAACAGATTGGGCGATGTGGGTATAGGTTGTACAATCACGAATGTTGTGGAAGACTATGGTGAGGACAACACCACCCTCAGAGTTATTCAAGGAACAGTAACAACTCCTCAATACATGCAAACAGAGTACGCAAGATCGCCAATGGTGAGGAATGAAGATGGAGACCCTATTTTTGTTGAAAATAGAGAAATCGATTTCAGTATGATGATTCCAAAATCTCTTGCTGAAAATAATACATCAGGACCTATCTCTGTCTTCGGGCATGGGCTTTTTGGAGATAGTGATGCATATGTCAAAAATGGTAGGGCCATAGCTAATGAATATCAAACCGTTTTACTCGCTACAGATTTCAAAGGATGGAGTTCTGACGGTGATGAGGACGCCATGACCTTTGCATTAATGGATTTGAAGGAATTCCAATATCAACAAGAAAGGCAAATGCAGGCGGTGATTAATCATCTAGCCATGATTAGAACTATCGCAGGAGGCCAATGTGATGAAGAATATTTCAAACATAATGGTACCATCTTAATTGATTATGAAACAATAAATTACATCGGAATCTCTCTTGGTGGATTACGTGGACCCTCTCTTCTTTCAATTATCCCAGAGTTAGAATGGGGAGTACTCTGGGTTGGTGGGACCTCTTTTTCTCATCAGGTAGAGAGGTCGACACACTACGGTTCTGAAGAATTCCCAAGTGTTTTCTACCAGCTCCTTTCCAGTGACCTATCTTTACCCTCAAGAATGGATAGAGCGATATGTATAGCACTTCTTCAATCGATATGGGATTCTACTGATGGAGAGACATTCCTACCGTACAGAGAAAATGGCTTTGAAGATTTATTGAAGCCATTTGATATGTTTTATCTGACATCGATGATGGATGCACAAGTAACCACCTTATCCGCTGATCGAGCCGTTAGAACTGGAAATGTTCCTGTGATTAACGGGTCAGCATATCATCCGTTTGGAGTCATGGCAATTGAAGGTCCAATAGATGGTTCTGCAGCGGCTTATTTTGATGGTGATTTTCCTCCCTTACCAACTGGAAACACAAATGGACCAATGTGGCATCACTCTTTAGCGCATAATCTAGTATTGGAAGTCCCAGAAGCAAAAATGATGGCTTAT
>DAMG01000010.1:3437-4358 GCA_002497025.1 Euryarchaeota archaeon UBA126 | reverse complement strand
GAAAATGAACAATGGCACGAATATCAGGCTAGTCTTTCTGACATGTCTGGTCGAACCGCGAATGATTGGCTTTCGATCAAATTCGACACTACAGCTCCAATAATGGTCGTTTCCAACATCCCTGTAATTACTGATGATGAAATTTTGGTAGTGGAAATACAAACAGAATGGGATGCAGAATTTAGGCATAATGGAGAGGTTGTCGAAACTTCTTCAACTGGAAATGCGACCATACAAATCAATCTAGATGAGTCCCAGGAGTTAAACTGGAATAATCCATTTATGAATCCTAAAAGTGGCTACTTAGTTGGAGGGAATAATACGTTTTCTTTCAGTGTTGAAGATCCAGCAGGTAATCAATTCAATAGGTCGTTTGAGATAGTATTGGATTCAACTAAACCCGAAATTTTCTCATCCACTTTCTCGTCTGAAAACTCCGTGCACCTTTTCGATAATTGGTCTTGGTCAGGGCCAACCCTTAATGTTACAAATTCTGCATTATCCTTCGAAGTAACACCGGATATTCAGTCAATATGCATAGAACTAATTTCTAATATCGATGATTTTGTCATTGAAAACTGTAAATTCGACTCATCCCTTCTTGTTACTCAACAGCATTTGGGTAATGCTTTCAATACTGAATTTTACACGCCTTTCTTACTCGAACTGGAAAACATAAGTGATGGTGGATATCACCTCGAAGTCGAATTAGTTGATTGGGCGAATAATAGCAATCACTACACCTATCCATTAGTACTAGATCGTACTTTACCAGAAGTTGATTGGGGCATTAGTCCTTCCAACAATGGAGTTCTGTCTGATCATAGATTAGGACTTTCTTGGACTAGTTCTGAAAACATTGAACTTGAATTCCAGCACAATGGAGAATTGATTTCCGAATGGAATGCTAGTTATGGTGGG
>DAMG01000010.1:0-3058 GCA_002497025.1 Euryarchaeota archaeon UBA126 | reverse complement strand
ACAAAGGGGCAGTTGAACGAAAATCAAATTTCTGAATGTCAAACATTTATGCTTGAGCCATCCCTTTATTCTTCGGCAATTTGGGCAAACTGGGACGGAACAGTTGTTGGAACAGAAGCTGTAAATCTTGCATTCCAGAGGGGGCCTGCTCAATGGGCTAATGTTACACATGTAACTGCCGACACCGACGTAGAAGATTTACAGCCTACATACATTTTTGAGCCTGGTGCGAATTTCATTGATGTTGAGTTGCAATTAGATGAAGGAGTGAATGAATTTTATCTTGAAATCGATGCACTTGATCATGTCCAAACATATTGGTTGTGGGTTGAAAGGGATACGATCACTCCAGTAATTGAATTATATGAAATCACAAATCGAACTAGCAACCTTGACTCGATTCGAATAATTGAGGGGATTTGTGAGCCTAGAGCTAGTGTTACGGTTTGGACAGAAGTGTCTGCAACCTCATTCATTTGTGGAACTGAGGGGAACTTCAGTTTACAATTGGGAATACCATCTAATGCGTCTTGGCACAAAGTAGAGGTTACCACAGTTGACCTTGGAGGTAATACAAACGCTACTAGCATCGAAGTTCTCTATCAAGAATGGTTAGATTGGGCCATTGATGATGCAGAGGCAGGTGGTCCAATTCTGTATTACGGAATAGGAGTCATTATTGCATTAATTTCAGTAATTGGATTGACTGTAGTTCTAGTTGGCAGAAAAAAGGCAAAGATTCGAGAGTCTGAAAACACTCTGGAAACTGCATCGGATTGGATTGATGATATAGTCGAAGAAACAGCCCCTTCTAAGCCAGATTTACCCCCTGAGCCTTTACCAGAAGAGGAGGAATTACGAGCTTGGGCTAGAGGGGATAGAGATGTTCAAGACTGGCAAGATAGAATTCCTGACGAGGATATTCTCGAGCTTGATTGAGAATTGGTTGCAAGCGAGCCTTCATGGACAACCTAACACTGCGACTTAGCATGGGCATTGAGAGAATAGCCGTACTTGGCGCAGGTCAAATGGGCAATGGCATCGCACAAGTAGCAGCATGTGCCGGATATGACGTGGTAATGATTGATATCAAGCAAGATTACTTGGACAAAGGCTTAGCAGCAATAGAAAATTCTCTCTCGCGAGTAGTAAAAAAAGAAAGGATGACTCAACAAGAAGCGGATGAAGCAATTTCTCTAATCTCCATTTCTACTGAAAAAATAGCAGCAGCGGACGCCGATTTAGTTGTAGAGGCGATCCCTGAAATCCCTGAATTAAAATTCTCAACATTCGCGGAATTAGATTCTATTTGTAAACCGGAATCGATACTTGCGAGTAATACCTCGAGTATTTCGATTAATGCAATTGCTGATGCTACAAATAGGCCTGATAGAGTAATTGGAATGCATTTCATGAATCCAGTTCCTGTAATGAAATTGGTGGAAATCATCAATGGGCGAGAAACATCTTCTGAGGTCAGTGAGTCGGTAATTGAAGCAAGCGAACGCATGGGTAAGGTGCCATTGGCCTGCAATGACTCTCCTGGTTTTGTCTCAAATAGGATACTCTGCCCGATGATAAATGAGGCAATTCTTGCATTAGAAGAAGGAGTTGCAGAACCAGAGGCTATAGATGGGATCATGAAACTTGGAATGAATCATCCAATCGGTCCCTTAGCTCTCGCCGATTTAATCGGTTTAGATACAATCTTGAATATTATGAACGTACTTTATGAAGGATTTGAGGGAGATCCAAAGTACGCTCCTTCACAACTATTACGAGATATGGTTTCAGATGGTAAATTAGGTCGTAAGTCAGGTGAAGGATTTTACAACTACAATTAATCCGTGATTAGGTTATCCGAGTAAGTTATTTTCCACTTAGCGGCTAATTTTTTATATTTTGGACCTTGAAATCGTTTTCGACCAATAAACAACGATTTTGATACACGGAGCGGTATGATTATATCAGTCACATAGTGTGGTCACTTACAGTGACGCCCATGAACGCCAAACTAGTTCGTACAATATCGATAGCCCTACTGATGATAGTATCAACACAAATTGCCATGCTGGACACAGATGTTCAGGAGAAATTGGATGATAAGGTGATGATAGCATCAACCGTGCCAGTTCCATCCTCTGGATGTCTCGGTGATGATGCATGTACCGGAGTAGATGCCGGTATTACGATGGCCGATATTATCGACCTAACACCTGGTGTCACATTCACGCCTTCAGCGACTGGAACAGATACCACATTTTCTGGATATCTGCCAACATATTCCTATGGGGCTACCGGAAATGACATCTACATGCTAAGCGTTCCTTGGGGATATTCTGTAGAGGCAATAACCACATGGGAGGACACTCCTGGGTCTGGAACTTCAGTTCAAGACTTGATTTACATTACAGGAATCTACACTTGCGATACTTTCGACCTAGGGCTTTACGGGGGTATCTCTACTTCTACATACTCAGGTTCACCCTGTGGTGTAGATGATAACTACGGAAGTTCTTGGGCCGGAAGCCCAACAATGTCTGGAGATTCAGCAACAACAATTGGTACAGATGTCGGTGGGCAAGACATCTTTATCCAGGTTTATTGCTGGGACTGCGGTTGGTATTCTAACCCACAAATCACAGACTATGAACTAACAATCCGTGTCACTCCATCAGATGGAGGAGAGGGTGATTACGGTGCGTCGACTTCGACCACCACATCCCCAGACCCTACTCTGTATTCTTGCGACCATCCATCTGCAACTGCAACAGAGTGTCTAGAACAGCCAGATCTAATCACTGACTTTTTCACTAACTTCACAGGATTCGTCACTGGTTATGATGAAGGTGGAACAAATGCATTCGATTCATACACAATCGATATACCTGCAAATCATGACGCTACAATCAGCCTAACAATTGATTGTTACGCAAACTGTGATGCATATTACTTCCAGTACGTCTACCTATTCATGGATGGCGATGCGAGTTACGCGACCACAAACACTGGTACTCTATTGAACGGAGGATCAGGATTCGGTAACACTGGTCAGTAC
>DAMG01000003.1 GCA_002497025.1 Euryarchaeota archaeon UBA126 | reverse complement strand
AACTTGAGCGGTTGCCTTGGGAAGCAGGAGTCTTGCCTTCACCGCTTGACTTTGCAGAATCCCTGATTAGAAAGGGAGCTGAGGATGGTGTTGCTTCAACGGTTGCAATGTGTCGAAAGGCAAAGGGACTGGATGCAGCAATGGGATGGGCCTGGCTTGTTGTCCATGATCGAACCGAGTCCGATGCTTGGAGATTCGATGAAGCGAGTCGAGACAAAGGGGGAGATTGGGTCCCAGCAATGACAGCACTTTGGGATGCGGCTGATTCCTTACTAAACAAGGACGACCTAGATGCAAAAGAAGACTATGTCAATTCTATGAATTGGTTAGCAGAAGTATCTGGCGCCCAGTGGTCTGCTTAATGTGGAAGGGCCACCCAAATTGCAACTAAGATTAGTGAAGTGCCTAGTACGCCGTTCAAAATTCTAGCCTTTTCTGGAGATGAGAACATTTTGCTGAGGCCCATACCAAATGCCGCCCAAGTAAGTACCGCAGGATAACCTATGGATGCATTAATTGCAACAAGTAGGATTTTTCCGGAAATTCCGCTACCGAATAACATACCCCAACCAGTCATCAAAACGAGAAAATGAATCCACGCCTTGCCATTGACGACTTGAAGAACTAAACCAGTACGAAAACCGATACGTTCTGTTTCTTGGGATTCTTTTTGAGTCGGATCAGATATGGCGACTTTCCAGCCTAGGTAAGCGATATAGGTTGCCCCGACCCAAGTAAGGGCTTGAAACATGTCTTGATTTTCTTCGATGAAGACAGTACCAACACCCACCGCAACCCCTAGACTAGACCAGCCGACCAACATTCCAAGTGTCATTGGAATGGATGCACGGAACCCATGTTGAGAACCGTGAGCCGCACAAAGTAGGTTATTGGGCCCTGGACTAAAGCACATTGGGACAGTGAATACTATCAGCGCAACGAAATCTGCTTCGTTCAAGCCCACACCTCAGGAATCATGGTTAGATATAATTCTGTATAGTGGCATTAATTGCATAAACACTGAGACTATTTCTTCTGAAAATTCGGGTGTCTGTAATATGGGGTTCTCTACTTTCCACGCCCTCAATATGTCCATTTGTTTGTGGTTCTCGAACGTTTTTGACCAACGATTGGTTTTCGGATCGATGTGGGCGGCAATGGGGTTTCCCTTGTTTTTTGGTTTCATAGGAAAACATGGCTTAATGTCTCTAATTGAAGCTTGTTCAATTGCGTTAGTGGCCTCTTGTTCGTTATTTTCAATAGAGTTGATTGCGAAATTCCAGGCGGCTTTCGCCTTGTCGCTATTTTCCAAAAAAAGGCCTGCTCGAACATAACCTGATCTGAGTGCAACAAATAACTGGATGTCTGTATGTCTATGTCCATTTTGAGGCACTACCGCCCCCCAGAAAAATTTTGTCGGGCCCCCTTGATTGTAGCCTCGGGCGATATCCGATTGAAATGCTAATCCCGTTCTTTCAGAAAGGGCCGAGGCGCAATCAGACAATAGTGAATTTAGTTCGGGTTTAACATTATTTTTCCAAGTTTCTTGAGAAATTTCATCCCATGCGTCTCTTGCCCAATTCTCTTCTCGTAGGAAGTTTTGGAATTGCAGAGTTTCTTCTGTAAAACCTGAAAACGTTTTGGACATTTATGACACCTTGATTACGCCAATGTTGCTAGATGTTGTTCTGTTTCTGCAAGTGCAGATGAGATGTCTTTCCAAAGGTCTTCAACATCCTCAATTCCGACGCTCATCCTCACGAATCCGGGGACTATTCCCGCATCATTTCTAACGTCTTCAGGAACGAACATGTGACTAGAATTGAATGGGCATTCGACCAGGCTCTCGACGCCTCCTAGACTGGTTGCTTCGAAAATTATCTCCAAGCTTCTCATGAATTTCAAAGCCGCTTCATCCCCGCCTTTTACGACAAATGAAATCATACCGGTTCCCTTTGGAACGGTTCGTTGAGCTACTTCGTAATCTGGGCTACTTGGAAGACTAGGATGATTGACCTGTTCTATCATATCATGCGCATCGAGTCGTCTGGCTAATTCTGCAGAATTCGAGGTGTGAATTGGCATTCTTGCATGAAGAGTTCTCATTCCCCTTTCAAGCAAATAGCACATGTGTGGGTCTGCAGCTCCACCGAAGTGGACCTTTCGAGGGAATATCTCTGCGATGAGGTCCTTTCGACCAACTACTATTCCAGCAATTAGATCTGAATGGCCTCCGAGATATTTGGTCCCCGAATGAATAACCAAATCGAAGCCGTAATCGATTGGATTGCAGGCCCATGGTGTTGCGAATGTGTTGTCTACTATGCATATCAAATCGTGCTTCTTTGCCAAGGAAGCCATCGCTTCTAAGTCACATACTTTGATTACTGGATTGGTAATAGTTTCAACGTAGAGAATCTTAGTGTTCTCTTGTATTGCGGCTTCATAAGATGCTGGGTCTCTCATATCCGCCATTGTGACTTCAATCCCAAATCTAGGCAAATCCTCTGTCATCAAACCATAAGATCCTCCGTAACAGTCCGCGCTTGCTACCATGTGGTCTCCTCTAGACAGGAGAGACATCAGAGTCGTTGATATTGCAGACATGCCGCTTGCAAAGACCTCTCCGTCCTCGGCGCCTTCTAGTTGCGCTACTTTCATTGCAACTCCTTCCGAGTTGATGCTAGAAAGTCGGGAGTAAAGTGCAGTGTGCTGAGCTCCTGCGGCCCATCCAGCATAGCGCTCGTCTGTCAGTTGATATGTGGCTGTATTGAAGATCGGAGTGACTGCTGAACCCTCGATATTTTGTGTGCCGGACCATACTGCTCGGGTAGCGAACTCCTTGTCGGAGTGTTTCTCGTTCATGGCCCTCGGACATAGGAGGAGCAAATCAATTGAACCCTAAGGGTTCAAAGAAAAATATTGGGCTACTTTTCATTTACCCATTCAGCGAAATCAGAGGAGGTTTCTGCCTTGAACCAGATCACCATAGGTAAATCGTACGGATGTTTTGAGTGAATCTCATCTATGAGGGATTGCTTGCTATTTTCGCTTGTTTTGCATTGAATCCGCCATTCTGGGTCGCTCTGAATGGCGTCCTCCCAACGATAAGTAGAGTTTATTTTCGAGTGATGAGCACATGCCATAAGTCCCGCATCTACTAAGTCGAAGCACCATTCACCAACCATCGCCTCAGACCAATCTCCTGGTAGTGTGGTTTGGACGACCCAGACGGCGGTTTCCATGTGTTCCGGCAATAGGTCGAGGCAATCAATTAGATGGTGAAGTTTGAATGCCTGACGACGTTAGGCGCTACTGAGGGGACTGTATGCTGGACTACAAACAGCCTATCGAGACGGGCGCTATTCCCGAAGATGGAGCGGATTTTGATGTCATCGTAGTTGGCGGGGGTCCGGGCGGTTCGGCTGCTGCTGCCTACAATGCGATGAACGGTTGTAAAGTGCTTCTAATCGAAAAGGGTACTTGGCCTCGAGACAAACCTTGTGGCGATGCTGTTGGTGGTAAATCTCTCTCTCATGCCAAAGAATTAGGTGTACTTGAGTTGATAGATGGATCACCACATTACGTGGTTGACTCGATTGTTTTTGGAAGTGCAAATGGCTCCGAAGTTAGGGTAATGTTGCCAAAAGAAGCATATGAAAAACAGGGTTTACAATCTGGTTACTCCTTACCTAGAGAGCAATTTGACTATCTCATGTTCCATAAGTGTCAAGAGATTGTTCGGGAGAATGGTGGGTCTGTAATTCAGGGCTTTACAGTGACTGAAGTTACTGTCGAAGGAAAAGGGGAGGG
>DAMG01000055.1 GCA_002497025.1 Euryarchaeota archaeon UBA126 | reverse complement strand
GCCAATAACATGAATTCTAAGAGGGCGTAATCTCCGACCATATCTGTCAAAGAAGGATTCATCCATAACTTCCATTTCTGCGGACGAGGTTTTCCAGAACGCAAGTCGCGAGTTATTTTCTGAAGAGATGATGCCTGATGGACATCTAATTGCAGAGTGCAGGATTCCAGCCAACTGAGTAATGCGGATGAATCACGAGGGTCGAAATCGGCTTGACTCAACCAATCCCCTGCATCAATATTTTGTTCTTTTTCTGATATCGGAAATCTACCTAGCTCTGCAATCAAGGGAGCCTCCCTAGCCATACGCTCCCAAACTGGATGAACACCAGTTTCGCACTCTTTCCTTAATGATTGAAAATACTCATCCCATTCATCTTTCCACGAAGCCCCCATCTTGTGCTTCTGGGCAATCAAAACCGCCAATTTGTATGCCGCTGACTCCTTTGAGCGGATTACTGATTGTGGCGATTCCAAACGGTCTTGCAATCCAGATCGGCCACCTCTTCCTCCTCTTCGGCCTATACGCCGATTTGGTCTGGCGGATTTTCCATTCGAAGAATCCGGATCGATAGATTCCGGCGCCGCCTGATTGACCGCTAAGAAGGCCAAAGCTTTCCATTCCTTATTGAGTAAATTCCACGCCTTTGGCCGCTGGATTTCCGATTTCCTCCTACCTGAATCGTCACCTGCTCTCTGCAGTTGTTCGACACAATCAAGAAGATAATCCTCCAAATCGAATCACTCCGGTAGGCACATCGCCCCATCCCTGCCTACATCAACACATCGCCTTGCTATGCAAGGCGTGAGAAGGAGACCTCAAGACCTCTAGAGTGTGGGGAAGCAACGTGGAAATCACCCAAGTGCTAATCCTCTTGTTGCATCCAATCGCGGCATTGGTTGTAATTCGAGAATTCGTTAGGCAACGAAATTGGCGCAAGTTGAGCATTTCACTAAAGGGGTCCGAGAGGGTCGCAGAACTCGATAATCATGAGATTCAGGGCGAGCGATTATTTCGCTGGGTACTGATTGTTATCGCTTTAGCATTCGTCGCCAAAGTAACATCTGCCATAATCTCAGGAGAAGATTTTGCAGCTGACGTACTAATGCCAGGGCATTTCCATGGTTGGGGGGGATTACTTGGGCTAGCGCTGATGACTTACCTCTGGATTTCAGGAAGGAAGACAAGCGCCAAAAAAAGAGCAGGGGAATCATTCGCGAAAATCAAAGAATTACACGGCCGACTTAGTGATGTAATGATGGGATTGATTGCCATTCATGCCTTCCTTGGCTTCCTCTATCTTCTACAACTAATCGGCTAGCGATTCGCCCACATTTTCAACCACTCTCGAATATTCTTATCAATATCTTCGTGGACAACGTTTCTCTCAACCCTTTGGTCATTTTCTAGTGATTGAATTCTACAACCACATGCATTGGCATGGCCTCCTCCGTCGGAATCGAATCTTGTTGCCAACTGAGTTAGGTCGAATATCCCTCCTTCTGTGTGTAGGAAAGAGTTGGTGTAAAACGAAGCCGAAACCGGATAACGATCCTCCTCGCCAAATCCAGCACCAACATCTCCATGAATTACCATACAAGCATCACAATCATCGCCTGCCAAGGCAGTTACAAGATAACCGTTAGAGCGTACACTCATATCTTCTAATCGAACAACAGCTAGCCTATCAACTACTTCTAATCTCTCCTCAATTATTGTATTTGCACGAGTAATATATTCTTGCTTTTCAGCGACGACAGGTGATATGTTTTCAGAAGAAAGAATCTCCTCGACAGAGTCACCACGACTCAATGCCTCTAAAATTTCTAGAGAGATTACATCATTACCTCCGATGATTCTTCCGAGCCATACCACAGGATGATCTGAGAGAAATTCCTCTTTGCTAACACCACCCCCATCCAGTTTGTCGACCCATTTCATAAGATCTGTCAAATCGGAAACATCGACAACTTCACCAACTAAATCAAAGGCGATTCTTGCCGCCGATGGAGTGGGCCTCCAAACCACTACCATCTCAGAATCTTCTTCAGCATCAATTGGCGCATTTGATTGATGGTGGTCAATACTTAATCCACATTGAGAATGCCTAGGCAAATCACAAACTGCAGTATGCCTGTCAATTACTTCATCCAGTATTCCAGCCCGAAGTGCTCCTGGATGACCAAATACAACATCCGCCTCTTTCCACCATCTTCTCAAAATAGCACCAGTCACTACTCCATCAAGATCAGAATCCGTCACAATTCGACGAATATCGAGCGACAGGGCAGGGTGAGCCATCATATGACTGCGCCAGAACTTACCTATCATTTGTTTGGCTCGATAGTTTTCCTCTATCGGCCAAATCACCAGGTTTACACTTGACGGGAACAGGAGAATGGAGAAATGTATGATGCCTATCCCAGCCCCTATGGAGACGTCATGCGGCTTTGTTCTGGTCAATTATGACAGCGTTCTCCTATTGCAATATCCGCAAGGACATTGGTCGTATCCCAAGGGCCATGTCGAGGGAGATGAGGATCATTACCAAACCGCTATCAGGGAGCTGAACGAAGAAACCGGAATTAGTGACATAGAGATTGATTCCGGTTGGAGTTACAGAACAGAGTATGCCTTCCAAAGCAAGGGACGAACTATCGATAAGCAGGTATATTGGTACATTGCTTCAACCGATAAACTTGAGGTTAAATTATCTCATGAACATACCAACTATCTCTGGCTTAGTTTAGATGAAGCCGAGGAACAACTCACTTTCGACCAGGAAAAGGAAGTACTAATCTCAGCAAGAGAACACATGCAGAAGATGGGCAAGGCAATCTGAATTCTAAAGAATCATCCCAACCAGCCAACTCGATGCGACCAAAAGAATAGCAACGGTAAAAACCATGTCAAATACTACTTTGAGAGTAACGAGAAATTTACCCATTCCTTTCAGAATCGGAAAACGTTCTGAATCATCAATACTCTTGATTATCTCTTTATGACCCTCAAAGTATTTTGTAAAGAAAAACACAGCTAATCACTAATCACGCTTACCTAATGGGGTCCACAATGTCTCTTCTTCCCCAGTCTGTGCAGTAATCCAACGACCAAGTACAAAACAGTGGTCTGAGAGCCTGTTCAGATAGCTAATTACCTCGGGCCTCACCTCTTCACGGAGGGCACAGGCTTCTCTTTCCGCTCTTCGAACAATGGTGCGAGCCATGTGTAAATTTGCTACAGCGGGACTTCCAGTTGGTAGTATGAATGAGGACAGAGGTTCCAAATCTTCTAGCATAGAATCCATTTCTGAAACTAATCGTTCTCCAGCATCCGATCCGATAATGGTCATCTGTTCAGGAACGCCGCCGGGAGGGCAAGCACACTCAGCCCCAACGTCGAATAATTCCTGTTGGATTCGCCCAAGCAATTTATCTGCATAATCACAAGTCTCAACCATCGGAAAAGACGCTCTGCCAAGCTCCATTCTAACAATCCCAATCGCTGAATTTGCCTCATCAATGGTACCATAAATCGCAACCCTCGGATGCTCCTTACCAACACGAGTACCGTCGACTAGAGAGGTTTCACCTCCATCCCCGCCGCCTGTGTGAACCTTGGTTATCCGAACCATGTTATTCACTTCCGAGTAGGTTCATCGCTTTGAATCGTGCTGGAGTCATTCACTCTTCTTCAATTCCTCTAGAAACGTTCAATTTTCCTAATCCATTCTCAATCGTCTGGATCCAATTTTTGTCTACTGCACCCCATCCACCAATGGCTTGCAACTCCTCTATATGCTCTTTTTCAGCGAGTTCATCGCCAAGGTGCTTGTGGACTAAAGCGAGAGCGGCATGACTCATCGCATTGAGCCATTGATCATCCATGTCCCAAGATCGCTCAAAGTGAGAAATCGCTCCTCTCGGCCCTAGTAATAACCCTCTACTTACTTGTCTGAGGCCTGATTTGGACCAGGTTATTCCTTGAACGCCCACAACTAGGCCTCTGAATGCAAGATAGATTTCTAGCATAATCACAACCGATACTGTAATGAATGAAATTAGGTGATAAGTCGCATTCATTTCGTCCCATGAATCGGCCATCAAAGTTACAGTTCCTATACACAGTAAAATTCCTCCAAAAGGGGCTACTAACACGTCTTGCTGCGTCACCACCATGTGCCTAACGCCGTACATAACAGCTAGCCCACCAAAAATGGCTGCGGTAACTGTGGGCGCCAAAATCGCAGTATCTCTTGGTGCATTTCTGCTGATTAGGAAGATTAAACCCAAAGCTATGCTACACCATCCGAATCTATTTCCAAACTCGGGGAAAGGCTGCAACCGTGCGTAGTACAATGAAACTGCGCCAAGGGCGAAAAATAGCACTATCCAGTAATCCAATTCGGTTGTGCTCATTCAACTTCACCCCGTGGTTCATCACGCCATCCAGGCTTCCAAAAGTCATCATCATCCAGCCACTTTAACCATTCATCATCAGAGGCGCGTAAAAGACGTAGTGCGCGCCTATCCAAGCCCTCAAGAAGAGCATCATCTACTTCCCCTTCTGAGTGCGCATCGGTCCACTCGATTTGCATTTGGCGAACCAATCTTCTACCTTCTTCTGGATTGTCGAAATTTCTTTCACAGGACTCTCTAAGATCTTGTAACCAAATTCTTGTTCCACGAATATGTAGGTCATCTTGCAAGGGCTTTTCCTTGCGTTTGAATGGCCACCAACTCATGTCTCTCAATCGATGGGCGCAAGCCGTTACCCTTGATGCTTACGAATTAATCAAAGAATGTCGATGCCCCGGTCGCACCATGGGGCGCATCGTTGTACACCTACATGGCAGGGCAAAGGACGCCGCATTCAGCATGGCCATCTCAGATTACGCAAATCGTCTTTCTGGCGAAGGGGTTTCGCTTTCTGAGCATAGAAATCGTACAGATCCTGAGACCTACCTTTCCTCAATTGTATCCAAAGCAGGTAAAGACAATGTAATCGTGCTTGAGGAAAAGGGTGAAAATCTAGATTCGATGGGTTATGCAGAGAAAATGAAAAAGTGGCGTCTCTCCAGCCATGATGTCCACCTAGTTGTTGGTCCACCAGGTGGTTTTGGAGACTATAGCAAGGGAATGTCATCCTTGTCTCTTGGGCTGATTACACTACCACACGAATTGGCCGCAGTTGTTTTGTTAGAGCAATTATACCGGGCCTCAACAATCATCAAAGGATTGCCCTATCATAGGGCCTAGATTA
>DAMG01000091.1 GCA_002497025.1 Euryarchaeota archaeon UBA126 | reverse complement strand
GCACTTATTGTTGTGATAGTTGCATTCACTCTCCGTAAGGAGCGAGAGGATATGCCTCGAAAGGATATCTTGAGGGCGGTGGAAACAAGTGCTGGGAGCATGGGGTTAGCAGAGAAATCATTCCTCTGGGCTTTCTCGTGGTTAGATACTCGGTTTAGAATTCAAGATTACTGGGGTATGAGCAGAGACGCCTACTACAGTGTCCATCGCCAAATGCCGCTTACTCACGCTGAGAAATACAAACTGAGAATCATTTGGTATTGGTATCCATTATATTGCCTTGGTGGAATATCCTTCTTGGCCTTCGTTATCCTAGTAATCACAGGCGCAATTCTAGGACTATACTACGTCCCTGGAGGTGAGGGGGACCCCACTCCTGCTTATTCCTCTATGGAATTCATCATGACTCAATTGCCATTTGGTTATATCATTCGATCTATTCATCATTGGACTACACACTTCATGGTAGCCGCCGTTTTCCTGCATATGTGCAGGGTTTACTTCACTGGAGCATACAGAAACCCCCGTGAGTTGAACTGGCTAATCGGAGTTGCCCTGATGTTCTTCACCATCTTTTTCGGATACTCAGGATATCTCCTCCCTTGGGATAGTCTAGCATTCGGAGCAGCAACAATTGGAATCAATATGGCAAACTCTACCCCATTGATTGGAGGATGGATTGCGACTGCTATGTTTGCAGGAACATCACTCTCTGGTCAAACAGTTACCCGAATGTACTTCCTGCATGTATTCATTTTACCAGTTGTGGTAACAACACTGATTCTAGCTCATTTATTCATCGTATGGGTACAAGGAATTGCGGAGCCACATTGATTGGAGGATAATTACATGGGAATGATCGATAGATTTGGCCGAATCGCAGACACCTATGTCCGCGAAAAAAGTAGCCTTTTGGAATCTGAAAAAGAACGTAGGCGTGTCCATATGGGCCACGCATTTTGGCCAACAGAAGTTCTACGTGACACAATCATCTTTGCATCTATGTTGATGGTCCTATGTTTCTATTGTTGGTTAATCCCCCCGCCGCTGCACAGCGCTGCTGATCCATTTGCACAAGCCGGGTTTGTTTTCCCAGATTGGTATGTTTTATTCTCTTACGGATATTTGCGATGGGGTGAATATCTACCACAATTCGTCATCCCTGCAGGCCCGATTGGAGAGTTCCTAGGTTCACCAGTAATCTCATGGAATGCCGCTTGGTGGGGAGCAGCACTTACTGGAATTCCAGTCGGTATTCTAGCACTTCCACCTTTCTTACCTGGGCGCGAAAGGAGAGGAGTTGAGGACCCATGGTTTGCAACTGCTGGAGCAGTTTATCTTGCCCATGTCTGGTTTATCTCTGTTTATTCCATCAATATCTTCCTAGAATTGTACGCTAAAGATAGGACGGATTATTGTTGGGCTAATTCGAAACACATTTTTGACTGCGGAAGACAAGCACCATGGACTGCAGAAATATTCAATACGGTGCCTTGGATTCTCACGGGGATTTTTATCTTCGCTGTGTTATTTTTCAGTATTAGATGGTTCCTTGTCAATTCCATCGGTGCTAGATTAACGCCTTCTATGGGTAAGCAAGTAGCGGTTGGTACACTAATCATAGCTGTGTTAATTTCAGCAGTGACTTGGCCAATTTACGAAGGTGGTTTCTGGGATTATGGAGGCCTTGGTGCAATGGATGAAATCGAAGAATTAGAAGGTATGCGGGGCCAACCATCCGATACTCTAGTGTATTCCGAAAAAGGCGACGATTGGGAAGATTGGGAAGATGAATGTCTAACTTTCTCTGAATCATCAGACCTAGGTGTTTGGCAGACTTTAGATGAAGATTATGATCCGGAAAAATGGTGTGTTATACCGGCAGTACATTGGTCAAATTGGGGTATTTACCAACCAACACAATCTCTGATTATCGACTTTGAAGGATTTAATGACCATTCATTCGATGGGAAAAACTCAGCAGGTGAAGCCGTAGAATATATTGGAACAAACGATGATAGTGTCATTAGCAATTCATGGAGTGACATTATTGAAATCGAAGACTTGGGTGCTTCCTCAGTGTTTGTGGATGTGGGATGTAATTTCCGAACCACTGAAAGAGGTGCAGGGACTCACACACAAGAATTGACGATTTCAAACGATGCAGGTAACATTCTCTGGTCAGCAGAGGAGTCTTGCGATAGTACAACACTAAAATTGACGCCAGGGACTTATCTCCTAAACTTCCAAGTTAGTTCAAGTGGAGTGAACGAATCCGTCACAATGATTACCGATTATTCTGCTGTAGCTTTCCAACCACTTCTACTTGATGAAAATGGAGCCGCAGTACATCGAGCCGCCCTCCCAATTGGAACCGACTTATCCACTATGACTTTGGAAAATCCAACTTTCGAAAAGAATCCAAAAAGTTTGGATGCAAAGTTAACTTACTCGATATTCGTTCCGTGTTTGGGTGTTGGTGCAATTGTCTTCATGCTCATGAGAAGCATGGCAAGAGGTTACGAGTGGGAAATGAACAAGTGTTATGGCTGTGATTTGTGTGATGATGCATGTCCTGTAAGATTGTTCAACGCGGGTGATAAGTTGAATATTATCTACAACACTTGGAATAATGAAGATGATGGAGTTCCGCTTTATTCTTGCCTGACCTGTACTGCCTGTACCAACGCATGTCCCCAATTGGTAGATTACGACTCATACATAGATATTCGACGCAACCTAATCGTTGGCGGACCACCAGCCGCAGAAATACCTCACACAGTTCTTCAAGCAGTATTGGCGGCAGAAGCGGAAGAGGATGCAGATGTAGAATTCATTCCTGTTGAAGAATATCCTATCGATTCAAGCATTGGATATTACCCTGGTTGTGTAGATTACATAGATCAAGAAATGATATTTAGTCATGTGAATGAAGGTGAGATGAATCTCGGTGAAACAACATCCGCTGCTTTCACTATCTTTGAAGAAATGGGCAAGGATGTAACCTATCTTGGTCGCGATTTCCTAAAGTGCTGCGGTCACGATCAAAAGTGGCAGGGTATGACTGAGGTATTTGAGAAACTAAAGGCCTACAATCAGAAGAAACTCGGAGAGAGCGGAATAGACACACTTGTTACATCTTGTGCAGAGTGTTTCCGTACTTTTGCTATGGATTACGAACTCGAAGAAATGAAGGTTATGCATACCACTGAGTATCTGATTGAAAATGGATTCGAAATGGATTTGGCCGTCGCCGAAGATGTAACTGTCACATACCACGACCCATGTCGTTTAGGTCGCCAAATGAACATCTACGATGAACCCAGAGACCTAGTTAAGGCGGTTGATGGAGTTGACCTAGTGGAGATGGAGCACACCGGAGAAGATGCACTATGCTGTGGTGTATCTAGCATGATGTCGTGTAACGAGAATAGCCGTGCTTTACGTCTAGAACGATTTGACGAAGTAAAGGCTACTGGAGCTGAAATCATGCTGACAAGTTGTCCGAAATGTGTTAGTCACTTTGAGTGCCTGAAGTTTGAAGGAGATCCCAGACACGACTTCGAAATACTCGACGTAGTATCTTTCCTAGCACGCCAGATTGATGCAAAGAAACAGGCGTGAGAGCGTTGACTACGGTTGATCGCGATTGGATATCAGGATTCATGATAGGGCCTATAGCCACCCTTACCGTTGCAGTTAGCTTGTCCTGGAAAGCTGCTTGGATAGGTATGGTTTGTGATTTAATCATTGGATTTTTTTTGATCCTAATCGCCCTTGGGTATAACAGGCCTAACATGGCGAAGGGGACTTTGACTGGATTCTGTGTGGCGTTTCTCATCTCAATACATCCACTTTGGCTGACGTTTTTCGCTTAACATGTTTTGATAAGTCAAAGCCGGTAGCACTAGTTAGAATGACCGGAAGGCCCGACCTTGCAGCTCGAAGGTCCCGTGAGCAAAAGCGCATTCGTATGATGATGAATGCTATGCGGGCAGAGGAACGAGCTAAGCTGAAGGGTGGGGAAGACGCTGTTGCCTGGGTTAAGGAAGAATTGTGTATAGGATGTGACCAATGCACGATTGTATGTGATGATGATGCCATCGAGTTATATGACACACCATTAGCAAGTCCGATAATGAACGTTGATGTCAATCGTAAGGCAAGGGTACTAAGAGACCCATGTACAGGTTGCAAATTGTGTGTTCTTGCTTGCCCCACGGATGCAATAATTATGATTGATAGGTGATTTAATGACCGAAGAAGACCCTGTAAGATTTGGTGCAGAATTCGGACCGAAGAGAACTGAGAACTCTACAGGAGTTTCTCTTTCTACCTTCAAAAACCTAGTTTGGATATCCAATTTAGGTGGCTTAATTCTCTGCGCAATAGCACTAGAAATGATCATAACAGGTCAATTTCAATGGGGTCTAGCATGTATGATCGCAGGTGTAATAGTGGCTCTATTTCCATCAAATTATGAGATAGTTGGTATGGAAGCTATCCAAGGAGGAGATATGGATGAGGATGAGTCTGTCTCCGAAGGTCGCCCCGGTCAGAAAGATGATGAAAATTGGTGGGCCGGCGACGATTAGGTTGCGTCGAATATCGAAGCATGAAGTAATCAATTTGCAATAAAGGAAGGTTATCTTACTGAGGCCAAGGTCCGACATCATCGAGGATATCTAACAAATCTCCAGTTCTAGGTTTTGGACCTGATTCAGTAAGGTGCATAGCATGAAATATTCTAATGCCAATTGCCATGTCGGGTTGATCTAACAATTGTTTAGACAAGATTCCATATTGTTTGGCCCAATCTTCTGCTCTATCTGATAGTGAATTGATTATTTCTGAAACTAAGGTTGGGCTTGTAGCGGTTCCAGCGGGTAGTTTTGGCCGTCGGACGATTTCTTTTGGTAAACTCGTCAAATCAGCAGCAGCCCTCAGCGCCATCTTTTCATCATCATTAGATAATCGCCAAGACAATGGCAATTGATTTGCAAGATTTGCATGACACATGCCGAGAAATGGGACTCGAGCTTCTAGGCCTTGAGCCATTGAATGTCTGTCACCAAGTCTCAGTTGAAAATTTGACATTTGGCCCCTACTTTGTTCAAATTCCAATGTATCGCTAAGGTTAGCGAAATTATCTTCTGGCATGATACTGTCTGATGACCAAGGCTTTCCAAGGCCTCTATCATTTTCTGAAATAGAAATTTGTCCAGCTAAACTCAATCTAGATTTGACAACATTTGAGTGTTCTGTTAAGGCTCGATATCTGGAATAACCTGCATGCAATTCATCTGCGCCTTGTCCGCAAAGTGCGACTGTTACATTACCTTTCATTTGTTCAAAAACAGATTGCCAAAACATCACGGTGATATCTAGGTCTTCTCCATTCCAAACAAACTCTGGTAATTTCTTCCACATAGTATTTTCATCCATAATATGGACGTGATGACCTAAGTCGTGATTTTTTGTTACCATAATTGATGCCTGTAAATCGACATTTTCCTCGCTATCTGCAACGGTCCAACATTCAGGTGTGGGTTTGCCAGCTGAATCTGCTGCATCATTTGCCAATGCAGCCATCAAACTGGAATCCAATCCGCCTGAAAGAACAATTCCAACTGGGACATCTGCCATTAAACGGTCTTGGATTGAATCGCTTAGGCTGTTTAGCAATTGAGAGGCGTTGGTCGAAGGACTCCAATTTTCGCTTGGAATTACACGAGGTTTCCAATATTTAGCGACACCAGTCAAGGTCGCTTTTCCTTCTACTAACGACCAAGTTTCAATTGTTCCGATTCCTACTGATGTGACTCCTTGGAACAACGTTGTTTGGTCCAAAGGATATTCGTAAGCCAATCTTACCGAAAGTGCGGAAATATCTGGTTTGGCAGAAAAACCAGTGTGGCCTCTGAAGGCCTTGACTTCCGAGGCAAAAAGCAAGGTTCCATCTGATAATTGTGTTCTTACTAGAGGCTTAATTCCGAAAGGATCACGGCAAAGAATCAATTCCTTAGCCTTAGGATCCCAAAGAGAAAAACCCCACATCCCGTCCAATTTTGAGACCCATTCAATGTGTCTCTCAGCAGGGTTTTTTCCAACAGTTTGGTTCCAAGAATATTTTCTGTGTAAAGCCATTATGACCTCAGAATCACCGGCTGTCCGAAATGGATAATCTCGCAATGTAGATTTGATTTTCTGATGATTGTAAATTTCTCCGTTAACCATCAATACACAACCATGATCGCTGTATATTGGTTGATTGGAGCCATCTAAGTCAATTATCGATAGTCTGGCGTGTGAAAAAGCAACTGAACCATTAGCCTGCTCTACATCTTCCAGGAAATCACCTGAGCCATCCGGACCACGGTGACCAATTGCACTGGCCATTGAAATAGCGTCTTCAAGACTGCCATTCCCGAGTAAGCCAGCGATGCCGCACATATTGAGACCACGGAGGCGATTACATCATCAAAGTGATGTGAGGAATTTCAAAAGAAATTGAATCTAAACGTCAGACAGGGAAGACGATGAATATCGCAAATGATGCTACGGAGGCCAATGCCCAGACAAATAGGTAGAAATTTTGTGAAAGAGGGGACTCTACAATCCCTTCTGACTTCTCTGACTCGGCCATCTCTATCATCCTCCCGCACCGTAAATCGGGTTGTAAATGTGACTCCCAAAAAAACACTTAGGAGAGATTAGTATTGTGTATCAGAATATCCAATGAGTGAATAACAATGGAACGAGAGGGAACAATATCATAGTAGCATTATCATCGATCCAAGTAACTCTTGGAACTTCACCCGCGACAGTGAGAGGGGCGAGAAACAAAGCTGCAAGGAAGGGGGTTGAAAATAGAGTGACCGATATCATCCAAACCGAGTATGAGACTACAAGCCCGACAATAATAGCGGCCTTCATTCCCTTCTTTGCTCTCTTCACCTCACCCATAATTGGATCAACAAAAGTCAATCCGCAAATTAAGGGGATTGTGTATTTTCCAGCCTCTAATCCTTCTCCCTCTTGAGGTGCTAAAATTAGGGCTAAGCAGACTGCAAAAGCACCCCATCCTAACGCGCTAATTTGGTTTGCTTCGTATTCTCTTTGACCGATGATTACGATTTTCATATTCACACGAATTGCTTCAATTAGAATAAACGACCCCAATACTGCTATGACAAAATCACGGGGTTTCAGATTTACAAACCCTGCAATTTCATCACCCCATAGATAGTATGCGAAGGGGATAATACACATCGCAAGATGAGTCCCTCGACGAAACCAATGCCCTCCAGCACCACCTACAGAGTGTTTGGCGTGGTCAATATCTACTGGTATTTCGCTAATCAGTCACCCCTCCTCGCGAATCTTGTCCACTGCTTCTTGCAAAGTAATGCTTCCTTTTTCAAGGGCTTGTAATGTGGTCTCTAATTTCGTAGAATTAAGTAGGGTTGAATCCCATGCGGAAATCAAACGTTCACGTACTCTGAGACGTTCTCGATCTGTAGATGTAATCACATTTGGAAGTGCAGCAACCAAGTCTTCTACACCCTGTCCTGAATGGGCGGAAACCATTAGGACATTTGGAGTCGTGTCGTCTTCCCCAACAGATAATGCAGATTTTACTGCCTTCGCTGCTCTTTCCGCTTCAGGCAAATCTGACTTGTTGATTACAATTAAGTCTGCAAGTTCCATAATACCTGCCTTCTCTGCTTGGATTATATCTCCTCTATCGGGTCCATCTACCAGAAGAATTCTATCAGCAAATGCTACCACCCTAATCTCAGATTGACCTGCACCTACAGTCTCAATTATGATATTCTTCCAACCACATTCAGATAGGATATCAACCATGGGCGTCAAACAATCCATCAATCCACCAGGATGGTTTCTTGTCGCAAGGGAACGGATGAAAACTAAATCGGAGGAATCTGCATTTACCATCCTCATTCTATCCCCAAGAAGAGCTCCTCCGCTTCTCGGTGATGAAGGGTCAACCGCTAAGACCGCTACCGACTCTCCACGCTCAATCCAAACATCAATCATCTTTCCAATTAGAGAGGATTTTCCTACTCCAGGAGGCCCCGTTATTCCTAAAGACGAGCCCTTCCCATGTTCAACTGGAGAATTGTGACCTTCTTCAACAAGTGTTAGTAGTTTGGAAAGAGAACGTCGATTACCAGCACGAGCAGATTCTAGCAGGTCCTCTGATTTATTCACCAGTGCCACCCAGCCTCTTCACCAACTCCAACAGGCTCTCCTGACTCTGAGCGTTTTTCAATTGTTGAAAGGAATTCTAGAATTTCTTTTGAGGTCGTACCAGGGCCAAAGATAGCTCTAACTCCTACATCGTACAGACTCTCTCGATCGTGCTCTGGAATAATCCCCCCAGCAAAAACGATTACATTGCTCATTTCTGATTTACGTAGTCCTTCACAAACCCTTGGGATTAGAACAGAGTGAGCTCCGGATAGCGACGAAAGCCCAAGCGCGCCTGCATCTTCATCAATTACAATGCGTACTATCTCATCTGGAGTTCGACGAAGGCCTGTATAAATCACCTCGTGACCTCCGTTACGTAGGGCTCTTGCGATTACCTTAGCACCCCTATCATGACCATCAAGGCCGGGTTTGGCAACTACTATCCGCATGGTTAAGTCGTACTTGGGACATCTGTAATAGCCTTCAAGGAACCGATTGAGGCATTTTGCTCTGTATGCTCTCATTAGGAATGCTCATGGGCGGCTTTGACTCGTTGTAGATTCATCCATGTCAGGGGTGAAGGAACGTATCGATGACTTGCGCCGCCGTAAGGCACAGGCGGAAGCCGGTGGTGGACAGAAGCGAATCGCCGCACAGCACGCTCGTGGAAAGATGACTGCTCGTGAAAGAATAGAACAATTATTAGATCAGGACTCATTTGTAGAGGTCGATGGATTAGTTGAACATAGATGTCGAGATTTTGACATGGATAGAAATGTCATTCCTGGTGACGGAGTAGTTTGTGGACATGGTACAATTGATGGTAAAACCGTGTATTGTTTCGCTCAAGATTTCACAGTGTATGGTGGTTCATTAGGAGAGATGCATGGATTGAAAATCTGTAAAATACTCGATATGGCACTAAAGACTGGTGCCCCTGTGATTGGCCTAAACGACAGCGGTGGAGCACGAATTCAAGAAGGGGTTGCTAGCCTAGGTTCGTACGCTGAGATCTTTTTTCGAAATGTAAGAGCAAGCGGAGTTATCCCACAAATTTCGGTAATCATGGGTCCCTGTGCTGGCGGGGCTGTGTACTCTCCTGCGATTACAGATTTTGTGGTAATGGTCGATCAGACCGCTCACATGTTCATCACTGGTCCAGAAGTCATCAAAACCGTGACCAACGAAGAAGTTAGTTTCGAAGACTTAGGTGGCGCATCAACCCATGCGACTAGATCAGGTGTGACTCATTTTACTGCAGATAACGATGATGATGCGCTAGAACTGGTAAGAGACCTAGTTGCTATGCTACCTCAAAACAACCTAGAAAAACCACCAATAAAATCAACATCTGACCCCTTGGATAGGGAATGTGAAGTTCTCGATAAGTTGATTCCAAATGATTCAACAACTCCCTATGACATATTAGATGCAATCGAAGCGACCATAGACGATGGAGCATTCTTAGAGGTACAGGCAGACTTCGCTGGTAACATCGTAGTAGGATTCGGGAGGCTTGGGGGGCATACCATTGGAGTTGTTGCCAATCAACCAAAAGTTTTGGCGGGTTGCTTAGATATCGATGCCTCCGTAAAAGCCGCTAGATTCGTAAGATTTTGTGATGCTTTCAATGTACCACTACTAACTTTTGTTGATGTCCCTGGTTTTCTCCCAGGAGCAAGTCAGGAGTGGGGAGGAATTATCCGCCATGGAGCAAAGTTACTCTATGCCTACGCCGAAGCAACGGTTCCAAAATTAACCGTAATCACACGGAAGGCATACGGTGGTGCTTACGATGTTATGAGCAGTAAACACATTAGAGGCGATTACAACATTGCGTGGCCTTCAGCCCAACTTGCGGTTATGGGGGCGGAAGGTGCTGTGCAAATTATCCACCGACGTAGAATAGGTTCTGCAGGCGACCAGGAAGGTGAGAAGAAGCGGTTAATCGACGATTATGAAGAGACATTTGCCAATCCATATCGCGCCGCTTCACTAGGATATCTAGATGATGTTATTCAGCCTAGGGAGACCAGGGCTAAATTGACTAAAGCATTAGGCGCTCTGCTAGAAAAAGAAGAAATTAGACCCGCTCGTAAACACGGAAACATCCCCTTGTGAGGTATACTATGGCTCGAAAAAAAGATCGTTTGCGGGCTGCTGCTATACTGGCTGTGTTGCTAGAAGAAGCAGAAGGGCAGGCACTGCAATCATCTGAAGGCAGAGATGGAGGAGCTGCGTGGTCTCGAGACCATAGACGGTCTCTAATCGGAAGAAGAAATTTGTTCCGAGCACGTACACGCAGAAGTACCACTAGGTGATAATATGAAAAAACGCAAAGTCAAAGTCGACGGTGAGGAATATGAAGTCGAACTTGAAAAGCAGAATGGATTATGGAATGTCACCATTGAAGGAAAGAGTTTCAACATAGAAATCGAAGGTAGTTCTGTTGGAGACACCTCAGTTAGTAAACGGAAAAAGGCCACTAGGGGGAAAAAATCCGGTACTATTTCATCAACAATACCGGGTAAGATTGTTTCCATATCGGCTAAAGAAGGTCAAATGGTATCAGAGGGGGATGTAGTAATGATTCTAGAAGCGATGAAAATGCAAAATGAGATTCAAGCCCCCTTGTCAGGCACGGTGACTGCAATTAATTGCAAACCGGGAGATAGTGTTGAGGCAAATTCCCCATTAATCATCATTCAACCCGAAGAAAACAAAACCGAGTAGTACCTGAGGGATACCCATGCCGACCTGCGATTATCCACAATGTAAAGCCAAGGGAGAAAAAATTAGTCGACTTTCCCCTGAAGGTTTCCTAGTCGCTACCGGAAAAAAGGCCTATTCGTTCCGAGAAGCATATCGTCGCTTTCATTATTGTAAAGAACATCATGATGAATTGATGACCAATGTCTGGAATAGAGTTCGCGCTAAAGACGATAAAGAAGACGGTCATGTCGCTCCTACAGCAATTTAAGTTCAAACAAAGATAGATTGAATCGATGTATATCGCTTCAAATGAGCCCTAAAGCATCCTCAATCCTGTTTAGTTCTGGGCCAGTAGAACCTGAACCGACTAGTGCATCTGAATCACTCGCTACACATCCAGCGCCAACGTAAGGTGAACCAAAGCAAACAGTTCCAACCATCACAGGAACTTGCATAATTTCGGCTATCTTTTCCGCTTCTTCTGCAGATATATCAGGGTGGGCGAGAATTCCTTTGTTATTTGCAACGGTCATCGATCCAACGGTTTCCTGACTAGCGACTTTAGTTCGAAGTGTATTGATCTTAAGCACCTCGCCAATCATATCAGCACCAGGCCCAGGAATAACTGGACTGACTATAGCACCGTGGTCATTACAAGTGACAAGATTCCCAGCGGCATTTACACCGCTCTCTAGAACAACAATATCTCCGAAGCTGGTTAATTCGTCGAGATCTGCTTCGGTGGCGATATCGGCCACCGCTAAACCGTTCTTGTTTCCACGAATGAGAGAGCCAAGTAAGGCTGAACCACCAATTAGGCATGGATGCATCTCCAAATCAAAGGCAGATTGCAATTCCTCAACAGCTGGTTTATCCAAAGATGTAGGGTGGAACAATACGTCACCTACTACGCTCAGATAAACTCCAACTTGAGCATGCCCAAGTATGTCTCCTGTTGATATTCCCATGGGCTCACCTATGTTGTTCTGTATTTATGGCTACGCCCATAGTGAATGAATGTTGATGCGGGGAGGTGAAAGAGAGTGGCACAGCGACGCAAGTTCCCGTGGGCTCTCGCACCACAGTACAGTAAACGACGCATGAGGACTTGACTTCCGGGTTCGATATGGGACCGGGTATTACCCCTCCGCTTTGGCCGTGCACAACTCTCCTTCGAATTTGATTGGTGATAGAATCGAATATGCCTATTGGACAGAGGCCCACAAAAAGTGTTAGTGTGGGCGAGTAAAAAGATGAATGCTCGGGGGGTTAGTGCAGCTG
>DAMG01000085.1 GCA_002497025.1 Euryarchaeota archaeon UBA126 | reverse complement strand
AGTTCCTTGGACGGTAAGAAGACGGCAGTTTACGTCTCTCTTGCGGGAAGTGAGGTCGATCTCACAGACGAAATCCCATCACTCAAGAAACTCGATAGTGAAACACTCGAGGTAACCGTAACAGGCAGCCTAATCATAGGAAATGACTTTGATAACGCAATGAAAAATGACACAATTAGGGCCGAAATAGTAGGCCTACCACTTTCTCTCATAATCCTTCTATTCGTCTTTGGGACATTTACTGCAGCGGTTTTACCACTTCTCATTGCATTGTTGATGATTGCACTAGCAACCGGGATAAGTTACTGGATGTCAGACTGGTGGTTCTTCGGTCTAACGGAATACTCTGTGAGTATGATTTCACTAATCGGCATAGCAGTCTCAATCGATTACAGTCTATTCATGATTAGCCGATTCCGCGAAGAAATCGCAAAAGGAGAATCAACAGAAAGTGCAATTGCAACAATGATGGATACTGCAGGAAGAGCGGTGATGTATTCCGGTGCAACAGTCGCAGTCGGCCTCTGCAGCCTATTCTACTTCGATGCAACACACATGCCTTCCATGGGACTGGGTGCATTCCTCGCGGTCGCTGCTGCAATGCTCTATTCGTTCACGGTGCTACCCGCGCTGCTGTCATACTTAGGCCCAAGAATCAATTCATTGCCTGTCCCAATTCCAGGAGCCAATCGTAAGACTGAATTTTGGAAAAAACTCTCCATCAAAGTCATGGACAAACCACTCAGATGGTTAATTCCCGCACTCGTCGTTCTGCTACTGGCCGCCTCACCTTTCCTAAGAGTGGAAATGAGTGCTGGCGGAATAGAAGCACTGCCTCCGGACATGGAATCTAGAATAGGTTTCGAGATTCTGGAAGAAGAATTCCCAGCCTACACAGCATCGAGCATCCCCATCGTTATCGTATTCGCTGACGACGATGATCCACTGAGCGTGGGATATTCTGAGCGTATTTCTCCATATTGTCAAAATATCGCAGAAATAGAAGGTGTAATCGGTGTGAATCATCCGATATGTAACACCGAATTGTTTGAACAGGAATTTTCAGATTGGCCAATCGAGGCTCAAGAAGAATGGCTTGCTTCTGTGTCAGAAAACATTCTACGAATGTCAGTACCGGTACAATATCGAAGTGGTTCTGACGAATCAGAAAGAATTGTCCGTGACATGATTGAAATCTCAGACGAGGAAGACTTCGAAGCGCTAATCGGAGGATGGAGCGCATTCGAGGTGGAACTCAAAGATCATCTTGTAGAACGCATTCCAGCCGTTCTTGCATTTGTACTAGGCCTAACAATCATCCTCGTCTTCTTTCAAGTCAAATCAATTCTAGTGCCTGTGAAAGCAATCATGATGAACATTCTCTCCGTATCTGCATCCTTCGGAATAATCGTCCTAGTATTCCAAGACGGTTTGTTAACCGGATTGCTAAATTATTCCGCCCAACCAATTGACTTGACGGTCCCTCCTCTAGTATTCGGAATTGCCTTTGGATTATCGATGGATTACGAGGTACTAATGCTTTCTAGAATCCATGAGGCATGGGAAGAGACTGGCGACAATACACAAGCGGTTGCTGAGGGGTTGCAAGCCTCTGGTAGCCTAATTACAGGAGCGGCAGCAATCATGGTCGCAGTCTTCTTTGGATTCGTCCTAGCGGACGTCCTAATCATCAAATCAATTGGTTTAGCACTGATGGTTGCAGTAATAGTCGATGCAACAATTGTTAGGGCAATCGTTGTACCTTCGACCATGAGATTGCTAGGAAAGGCGAATTGGTGGGCTCCTAGTTGGATGAAGTGAATCACTCATTCTCATAGATGGCTCTTGAGGGCATGTATCTCCAAACCAGAATTGCATTTGTCAGGGCAATAATCGCTCCAACCCAAGCGGAAGCAATCATACCGTCTACGAATGCAAGTTGCGCAGATTGGATTAATTCGGCGCCTAACATGTTGCCTTCAGACACCATTTCGCCCCCAATCCTCATAGCAGCAGGAAAGGATTCTCTGAGAACGGAATCGAGATTTTCTAGACCCTCTGGTACATGTAAACTACGCTGATAATATTCGTTTAGTACAGAACCACCAATTGCTATTCCAAGCGCCCCCCCAATTTCCCGACTAGCATCGTTTGTAGCACTCCCTACGCCTGCCTTGTCAGAGGGAATTGAATCCATTACTAGTGTAGTAGAGGGGGCCATAGTTAGCCCCATGCCAAACCCAAGAAGAAAGAAAGTCACAGCGATCTGAATATATTCTGTTTCAATTGTAACGGTTGTGAAAAGAATCATGCCAAGAGCGACAAGAGCTAGCCCAGTACTTACTATTCGAGAACTACCAAATTTAGCAACCAAACGGTCTGAATTAGCTGCCGCAGGCATTAATCCCAACGGCAGAGGCAAGAATCTGAGCGCCGCATCTAATGCACCATGCCCTCTTACTAGTTGGAAGTGCAGCATTTGGGTGAACATGAAAGAAAACATCACGAAAAATGCCAGCATTATCGCAACCAAACCCATGGAAAATCCAGGCGATGAGAAGAACTCTATGGGTAGCATTGGATGTTCAACACGCTTCTCCCATCGAATGAATGCCAGCGTGAATAGCAACCCGAGTGCTGCAACACCCAGAGTTTCTGCAGATGTCCAACCGTGACTAGGTGCCTCGATTATTGAGTAGAGAATCGAACCCAAGGCCCCTATGGATAGAAACGCCCCTATAGGGTCCAGAGGACGCTCCTGATTATCTCTGGATTTAGGAACCAGAAACAGACCAAGAAGTAGTGCCAGAGCAATAATTGGTACATTAATCCAGAAGACCATTTGCCAGTCGTAATTCTCAACAGCCCATCCGCCAACAAGCAATCCAATCGGTGCGCCAATTCCGGCCATCGCCGCCCATATTCCTACTGCCTTTCCTCTTTCTTCCGGAGGAAATACAACCACCACCACAGAGAGGGTGGCCGGCATTACAAGAGCAGCACCAATCCCCATAACCGCCCGAGCCGCAATCACCTCTCCAGAAGTAGTCGCATAAGTTGCGGTAAGCGCCGAGGCGGTTGCAACTAACAAAAGTCCAATTTGTAAGGCCGCTTTCCTCCCAAATCTATCTCCCAATGCACCCATCACAAGGAGCAGACCACCAAACACCAAAGCGTAAGCATCTAGAATCCACTGAAGTTCTGTATTGTCTGCTTTCAGATCCTTTGAGAGTTCAGGAAGTGCGACATTCAAGGTCACGTTATTCAGCATTACAATAACAAGACTCATGCTCATTACGCCGAGAATTGCCCAGCGGCGCCGGTGAACCGTTTCATCATCCACAGTTTAACCGGTTGCACTGGGTCTTTGAATACGCAGGTTTGAGATATCACCTCCTTCCGGCCGCCTCTATGAGGCGGCGTACGTACGCGAGGGCGGCAGTTTTGCTACTGTTGACCACGAGCCTCTCAGGCTGCGTATTCTGGGCCGATGAAGAATCATCAACTCCAATCGAAGAATCCCCCTATGCTTCAATTTGGGAAAGACACACCTTGGAATGGCAGATGGACGATTCAATGTCCTTCCTTCTAAATCCCGGACCGTACCAAGCATTGGAAGTTGCAGAAGCTTACATCGAAGTAGACACCAGTGATGTGTGGGAGACCGGCCCCTCTCAGTCAACAGTACACCTTTCTTACTGGCTACCAAACAATACTCTCGATGGAGAACAGGTACCTGTAATAGCAATCATCAGCCCTTACTTTGATTATGGCGCGCAAGGCAGCGAATCATCTCCAACAAATGTTGTAAGCGCTGGTCGTGGTGAATTCATATTCGAAAACTTCGTACCACATGGCTACGCTATGGCGCAAGTGGCAGTATTTGGCACAGAGGAATCCAGCGGGTGTTTCGACTACAGAGGTGCCGGGGAAGGTTTGGGGATACATTCTGCCGTGGAGTGGTTGGGAAGTCAGAATTGGAGCAATGGTAATGTCGGACTATACGGCAAATCGTATGAAGGAGCAACGCAGTGGGAAGCAGCCGCAATCGGAAGTGAGTATCTGAAGACAATAGTGCCAGTTTCAGGAACCACAGCATTACACCCTCTTCTTTACAAAAACGGCAGTGCAGAGGCAAGAAGCCAAATTATGCACATGAACTATTTTTCCAGTACTGTAGACTACGATGAGGATGATTTTGATAATATATGTCCCGATATAGTAGAGGGAATATTTGCAGGACCTGTGACTTATATCGCAGGGGAAATGGACCCATATATGGAAAATTATTATGATGAGAGAAGCCATGTTGACAAAGCATTTCTAAATTGGAACGGAAGTGTATACTGGGTCCAAGGAATGCAGGATTGGAACGTCGATCCGCACCAAGTTTTCGGCGGACCACCAGGGACTAACTGGTACCAGACCTATATCGATGCAGGATTCGAAATTCGAGGCATGCTAGGTCAATGGGGCCACCATTACCCAGACCAGATTAACAGCCATGAAGGAGTTGACCCGGGATATGGTTACGAAGCCCTATCAAACATGACAAGATGGGATTGGGCGCAGGATCTTTTCGAATGGTTCGAATATTATCTACAAGAAAGGGGCCCCAAACCGACCTTAGATGCTCAGATCCAAAGGAATGATGGACAATGGAGGATAGAGGAGACTTGGCCTCCACAAGATAGCGAACCATTCACTCTTCCACTCAGTGAATGTGTCAATGATGGTGTATTTGTTGGCGGCGGTCCATCAGTTGTTGGCGGCGGCCTAACAGTCGTGGTAGAATGCCCATCAATAAACGAAGATACAGACCTCCATATTTCCGGTCTACCAACGCTTCATCTTTCTGCAGTTCCTTCTTTCGATGGCGGACAAATATTCATCGAAATGCAGGATGCCGAAACGGGAATGCGCATTGGCCATGCTACCATGGATGTGAGATATTACGAAGGAGGGTATGAGCCACAGACAGTTATTCCAGGCGAGCAAATAACCATGTTGATGGAGTTCCAAGGGATAGACGCGCTACTTCCTGCCGGCCACGGTCTTCGTTTCATCTTCAGTGATCAAGGACAAGACTACTTGGCCCCTGCCTGTGGAAATGCATGCACGGTCCACATCCTCCCTTCGCTATCTGTGTTTGAAGCACCTCTTATTGATAGGGATGGCTCAAACGTCCTTATCACACCTCAATACGAGGCTTGAGATATCATTTAGCGGGAGCATTCATCTTTCAGAGTCTATAGCGACCTCTACCCATGTCATTACCGCGACGAGCTATGGAGCAAATGGGATTCGCAGTTTGCTGCCTTACTTGCGATGCCTCGGATATCGCAGGAAGCGAGCGTTGTAGACAGTGCATAGACTCACACGCAAAGGCACGAGACAAATTGACTTCTGGACCTGCGACTACGAAGGCAGAACGCCTAGCACGTGAGCAGGTAACCATGTTAGCAGATCCCGGCAAATATATCGACGACAGTGAACATGGAGAATTCATGCTAAATTACGTCCGCCTTATCGACGCTCATCAAGGAGTAGAGCAAGTCATAACGATGGAACAAGTAGAGGCGCGATTCGCCGCACAGAGAGCCAAGAAGGACAAGTCGATTATTCGTGAAGTTGCAAATCAGAACCCCTGGGCTGAACGCGCTCCAGACGCCGAGGAGAGAGAGGAAATGTTGCAAATGTTCGGTACTGCAACAAGGCCTGAAGCGCCGACATGGGAAGATTTGTTGGATGAGGTTGGTGAATTACTCGATGAGAATTGAGAATAACGAGCCTTCAAACGAGACGAGAAGAGTGAGATAAGCAATGGCAGCGGAGAGAGACCCTCGCGCCTCGCGCTTGGAAGATGATCCATTCGAGCGTACACGTTCTCCAGGAAGCCATACTAAGGCGAGGGATGATGGCAATTGGAGACAGCCCCACGTCAGAGTCGTATTCGCGAGCAATGGTCAAGGCGGCCAACCGTTCTTCCGAGTTTTTGGCGAGGAGCCCCAACCAAGAAGAGTCTACATACACAAGGGCTCAATATGGCACTTTTCAAAGATTGAAATTCAACATCTTATAATGGCAATAATTGCATTCTCATTCGCCTTAGCCTTCATGTCTGTTAACGGAATATTTTTTCCGCCTACCTTCACACTATCAAATTTCATTCGAAATGGCATATTTTTCATTATCCCGGCAGCACCCGCCTTCATCGTTCATGAATTAGCTCACAAATTCTCTGCGCGAAGATATGGTTGTTGGGCCGAATTCAGAGCATCCCCCGGAGGTCTGAGATTTGGAGTTATTTTTGCTGCAATAACTGGAGTCGTATTCATGGCCCCGGGCGCAGTAATGGTGATGGGAAATACAACCAAGGAACAATTTGGAAAAATCGCACTCGCCGGACCCATCAGCAACATCGTATTGTGGGGGATGGGCATCGGATTAATCGCTCTCGGGCTCGAAACAACCGATTTTACATTTGAATGGCAAGGTGAACCAAGAGGTCTTCTTTATTTTTGGATATGGGGTAACTGGGTTCTTGCAGCATTCAATATGATACCATTAGGACCACTTGATGGAAGAAAAGTCAAGACTTGGTCCAACTCAGTTTATTGGATATGGGTCGCTATCATTGCTGGCCTGTATTGGTTCAATACGAATATATTGCCTAGTATGTTAGGATAGGGACAAAGATGGCGGAGAATTACGAGGAGCCCGCCTACGAATTACTGCAAAAGTATCGTGGTTTTGAAGTCAGAAAATATGTCGATACTATTCAGGCCAGAGTGTCTACTGGTGGGATGAACTATGGAGAATCGTCCCGGCCTTTCAGAAGAATTGCGGGGTATATCTTTGGAGGAAACGAACGGCAACAAAGCATAGCAATGACTGCTCCCGTTCACATGTGGGAATCTGGTAACGAATCTCTCATGGCCTTCACAATGCCATCAGAACACAAAATAGAAGATCTCCCGAAACCAAACGATTCAGGTGTTGAATTACTCCATGTAGAAGGAGAAGTGGTTGCCGTCCTGAAATTCTCTGGCCTCTCTCGCCCAAGTAAGTCACTGAGACTACAGAAGAAACTACGCAAACTAGTCGAAGCAGAGGGACTAACAACATCAGGTATTGCAAAACTGGCAGTATATGACAACCCAATGTCAACTCTACCCTTCATGAGAAGAAACGAAATCCACCTCTCAATAGAGTGGGTAGTTTAGAGTCATACCCGGGACTAATTATTCACTTCTTTCGTGGAGCGTTATTGCTTCTGCCTCCACCGGATTTATTTCCAGTAGTGCTTGGCTTTCCGCCACTTCCTTTCTTTCCTATGCTTTCACCTCCTTTCGTCTATCGCTGTTCTCTGAGAACATAGAGTTCGCTAAATCCCGACTTTCCTCAGCCACTGTAATTGTAGAGAGCGATTGCGAGTCGCTCTTACCTTCCTCTTCCATCCGGGCAATCTCACCCTCCAATTCTTTCCAAAGAATAGGATTCACAGACGGTTTTGGGTACCAATGAAAACGAAGAAAATCTTCCAATTCTTTACGAGGTACTTGGTATATATCGCGCTGATATTTACCAATCAATTTCCCAAACATATTGCCTAATGCAGTGTTACAAATCCAACAACTGATTGCTAGATTCCAGTCTTCTGTTGTTCCCCCCGCAGCTTCGGGAAGTTTATGCTCAATTGTCGTAGCATCAGGCTTTGAAGAGTCGAGAGTTTCGTGTGGATACCTCTTTGTCCCCCGCCCACAAAGTCGACAAGCAACACCATCTCCAGCATCCAAAATCTTAGTTTTTCTATCCCTTTCAATTGGCTCGGCTTTGGGCAGTCTTTGGTTATACCACACTCTATGGTGCCTAAGCCAATTCAATTAACGCACCTCCCGAGTAAGCATATTCTTCCCTTACTCAGAGGGAGCTTCGTACAATCTCGGGCAGGGCTTCTAGTTTTTTCAAAATTAATATCTGTCAAGGTATTCACCTCATAGTGGCCAAGTGGCCATCTACGAGGCGTCACCAGTTACGCCAAGCGAGTCAATGACTCAAATCGACCCGTTCCACCTGAGACTGGTCTCCCAACGGCATCGATTCACTAACCGCCGGCTAGCAGCCGTTCTTGAAGTTTAGCAAAATTGCGAAATTCAAAGAAGGGCGTTGAAAATAGGCTGCTCATCACAATGGAAAAATGTCAACATGGCCCACCAAGTAATCATATCTAGACTGTTTACAACATTGGCAACACCAGTGTTTTCATCGCCGTAATCCTTGCCTGTTGTATCCATCCAATCTTCCATTTCT
>DAMG01000004.1:4104-13985 GCA_002497025.1 Euryarchaeota archaeon UBA126 | reverse complement strand
GGTACTCAACATTGTTCCTGACGGGTTATTGACCCCAGGCATGATTGCAGAAGGAGAACTTGTTTTCGTAGACTCATTTGGACTTGAACAAAGAGTTCCGGTTACCCTCACCGCACAATCATCATTCAACGGGGATAGTCCTCTTTCTTGGTTGGTTCAACCTAGCAATGCGATTATGGTGATTTTCATCTTAATGGCTATCTCTTTGGTCCCTAGTTCGAATCCCAAAACAATTAGTAAAAATCCACCCATAAATGAAGAAAATGAATCTCAATAATCGTAAAATCATCGTTTATTTGGATTTGACCACCGTGAATCGGGGGGTGGTCTAGTAATTGCTAGATAATTCCATGAATTTCCTTCTCCTACTGGGTGTAACCAAATTTTGTTAACTCCTGATGCTAATCTGGAAGCGAGGCAAGCACCAGCCCAATCTCTTGGCGCATCCTCAGGTAGGACTACGAGGAAAGGTGCGTGATCTTCTCCAAGAGGCTTATCGTAACATCTCCATCTAGTCCCATACTTGAATCCGGGTCGAATAACGAGGCCTCTGTTTAGCAAGTCAGAAAGAATCATTGCGCCTTCAGATATAGGATTTAATCCTTGAATAATTTCACATGCGATTGAATCTAGATGTATGCCTCCAGATGTAGGCACTCCTAATTGTTTGATGTTCCAATCATCAGAAGGAAATAGCAAACCGTTGGCTGAAGCAATACCTCCTGATAAGTTAGCCAAAGATTCTATCGCTCCATGTTCTTGAAACGAACCGAGGGGGTTTTCCGAAGAAAGGTGGTATGTCACAACACTCAATTCTTCATCAACAACCAACACCTCGGGAATCCTTCCTGAACTACTTACATCAATTATCCATTGATGTAATTCAATCGCATCTAATTTGTCAGATTCATGAAACCATCGTATTTCAGAAACTGGTTTACTATTTCTTGGATGCGTGTTAGAAGTCCATCTAGCAGCCCAAGACATAGGGTGGATTTGTTGGGAAAAAAGTTCCATATTTTGGGATAAAATAAGTTTATTTCCTGGTACTCGAAGAGCCTCTAAGATGGAGTATTCTTGTAATAGCATCGAATTTTGATTTAACGCTGTGTATTTCCAATCATTTGTTGGTAAATCTAAGTGTCTGTGATAGTGAACAAACATTGTTTCCGCAGGGGATAGCTCTAGTTTCCCCTCTCCAACAGGCCTACCAATCGCTGATTTTTGCCAAAGCCTATCTGCGGCTGGTCCCTCATAGATCCAACTCCCGGAGAGGTCAGCCATACCTCGCGGAAAGAACCTACTCGCTTGAGTTAGTCGGTCATGATTTGACCATTTAACTCCCCCAAACCTCATTCGCCCTCCACCATTCGACGGTGCATGGCGATTGACGAAGATACCGTCTCACGCATCGAATCACTACGTAGATTACGTTCTAGTCTCAATGATATGGAAGGTTCCCAAGTGACATTATTGGGAGACGTGATGTTAGACCGTTATCACCACGGATATGCGAACAACCTCAATTCAATCGCCCCTGTCCCTGTCCTCAAAATTTTCCAAACTGATGAGAGCCCAGGGGCAGCAGCCCACATTGCAAGAGGCCTAAACTCAATAGGTCTAGATGTTGATTTTCACACATTTGTTGGAAATGACAGAGAAGGTAAAGCAATTGTGGACATGTTAATTGAAGACGGAATAACAGTAACAGGAATTGAATCAGTTTCAGATAGGCATACACTAGTGAAAATTCGATTCTTTGGTAGTAGAGAAAGTCTTCTTGAAGACAGCCAAATATTACTCCAAGCGGATAGAGGGCCTCTAGAGTCTATTGAGGCCTCAATGTCAGAGAAATTGTCCAATAATGCGATGAAACAATTGGAGAATAGTTGTGCTTTGGTAATCTCGGATTATGATAATGGTGCTGTTACTGTTTCCAGCGCATCAAAGCTGATAGGGGCTGCCCATAAAATTGGAATTCCTGTAATAATGGACCCAAAATTAACTGGTTTAGAACGGTCCCGCGGCGCTACAGTCGTTCTTGTTGAAATGAGGGGTATGGAACTGTTGCGCCGGCGTTTGGAAGCTTCCGATTCGGCTACTGCAGCATCGGAACTTATCACAACATACGATTGGGATGCTCTGGTGGTTTTAGGAGGGGTAAATGGGGTGACCCTCTACCAATCGGAGGGTGAAACAATTCATTTTGATTGTTCTGCCCCTGCTCCAAAACAACAAATTGGCTTACATGACGCAGCAGCTACTGCCCTGGCTGTAGCATTAGGAAACGGATTGCCGATGGAAGATGCGGGTTTACTAGCCGCGGCCGCTTGTGATTGTATTCTAACCGCTGAAGCTAGTCATGAATTCGTTGATATCGACACACTAGGAACTTGGTTAGACGAAATGGTGTGGCAAATGCAAATATCTGAGAGATGAATTGAACACATTTGCATGGGGTTCAAGACAGATTGGTCAACCGATAACAATGATGAAGAGGCACTGGGGGCCGGTTGTGCTGTCTCTAACAGCATTACTTTTGCTTTGTAATAATGTTACAGCCGATACAACATACGATGGTGATCCGGCATTAATTAGTATAGATATTGAAAATGGTGAATATTCATCAGAATCAATATTTTTTTCAGGAATCATTGAAGATGATGAACAACCTTCAGATGTTTTTTGGAGGGTTTCTAAAGATGGTGCCGAATTCGATGGCGGAGATTTGCTAAATTCTATGGTTGAAATCACCTCTACTAGTAGTCGAGAACAATGGTCTTGGTCCTTTGAGTTAACATTCTCAGCCACAGGAGAATGTGCTTGTTATGTCAGTGTCCATTCTATTGACGATAGTGGATTAGAGGTTATTGAAAATAGAGTTGTTTTTATGATCCAAGATAATTCAACAGGTTTAATTGGATTTTTATTAGACACCGATCAATCGGGGCAATTAATCGATTCTTCGATGAAAGTTAGTGGTTGGCTTGGTACCTACCCAATAGGTGAAGTCAACGTAGAACTCACAGGCTCGTTAGCACAGGGACTTATGCAATCCTCTCATATACCTCAATCTTCAATTTGTAGTGAGTCATCTTTAACATCAGAAGTATACCAATTTCCTTCCGGAGATTTTGAAATCATTTGGGACATTTCAGGGAAACTAGATGGTTGGCTCGAAATAACCCTAATTGGTTGCTCGTCAAGCAGTTCGAATACGGAGGGGGCGATTCATGAGTTTTCAATTCGTGTCAACAATCAACCTCCAGTGATTAAAATATCAGGAATTGATTATGCAGTGGAGGATGATATTTGGCATACATTTGATGCCACGTTAACAGAAGATCCTTACTGGGGTCGTACCGACATGTACTATGTTTGGACTCTCAGAAGACCGTCTCACTCAGGTACCCTGCCGATTGATGTAAAAATGGGTGAGGATCTCAACACTTACTCATTATCTGGGACTCAATCAGGAAATTACACACTTAGCCTAACAGTATATGACAAAGGAGGCTTATCATCAGAACAAATGGTTATTTTTGATATTAAAAACACAGTCCCCACGGCGTCATTGATAATCGACGGGGAGCAAATTCTAGATGGGCAGGAATTTAGATTTTCCAATCCTTCAGATATACAATTGGATGCAACAGAGAGCTCTGATACAATTAATGACGCATCTGGTTTGAGGTGTATTTGGTTATTGGATAACTCTCCTTTGTACGAAGGCTGTGAGCGTTCATTTACTTGGCTAGAGGGTGATGATTACAGGGCAGAACTCACCCTAGAAGTAATTGATGACGACGGTGAATACGCAACTATTACAGTGATGTTAATCCATCCTGACGAGGTAAAGCCCTTCCCAATCGCTTTGGTAGTATTTGCGTTTAGCACTTTATTCCTAACCTACGCCTTAGTTAATCGATTCCGAGGAAATAATCAACAATCGATACCGAAGTGGAAATCCTAAACAATAACCTCTATTGTTAGAAATTTTCATCCCACAGTCCTAAGAATGCCTTGCTTGTCGCAAAAGCGTGAATAGTATGGCAAACCTACCATTCTCGGAGGATGAATACAGGGGACGACAGTCTCGTTTCCTAGATAATATTCCACAAGATAGTCTAGTACTTATTCCAACAAACCCTAATTCTATTCGGTCTAATGACGTTCACTACCCTTTCAGAGCCAGTTCCTACATGCTATACCTTTGTGGTTGGACAGATCCCGAATCAGTATTGATGGCAAAACACAACGGAAATGATTGGATTGTATCACTTTTCGTTCAACCTAACGATACAACCGCGGAAATTTGGGAAGGGCGAAGAATAGGAATTGAAGGTGCCTCAGATAAATGGCCTATCGACGAAGCTCATTCACTACTACAAATGAATGAAATTGTAAGGGAAGCCTTGACTGAGTCAAAAGGAGTATATCTAATACAAAAATTGAATGAAGATATTGACCAAATTGTCCACGAGGCTTTGACTTCAAAGAGTAGACAAAGAAATACCTACGGCATGGGTCCAATTAGCCTAGCAGATCCATCTTCAATCTTAGATGAGATGCGAATGTGTAAATCCCAAGCAGAGATTGAAATAATGCAAAAGTCAGCAAATATAGCCTCAATGGCACACTCGCTAGCTATGAAAAATACTCAAGTTGGTATTGGTGAATGGCAAATCCAAGCAATGATAGAAGGGTGCTTTCAATCTCATGGCTCTCAATGGAGTTATCCTTCTATTGTTGGTGGCGGAGATAACGCGACAATTCTCCATTATCACTCTAACAGCAAAACCGTTGATGATGGAGAATTGGTCCTTGTAGACGCGGGTTGTGAGGTTGATGGATATGCTTCAGACATTACTCGAACCTGGCCAGTAAATGGTAAATTTTCAGATTCCCAAAAAGAGATTTACAACCTAGTATTAGAAGCTGAACTTGCTGGAATCGCGGCATGTAAAGTAGGAGTTCCATGGAATGCCTCTCACAAAGCTACAATGGAAGTAATTTCCAAAGGTTTGATTGAATTAGGTATTCTTGATTGTTCTTTTGATGAGGCGATGGGTGACGATCTAGATGGAAAAACCCGTCAATTCTTCATGCACGGGACAAGTCATTCCCTAGGGCTCGATGTCCATGATGTCGGAGTAACTAGACCAGGTGGTAAGGGCGACGGAAGGTTATTGCAAGAAGGCATGATTTTAACAGTCGAACCAGGATTATATTTCGCCTCTTGGAGAGAGGATATCCAAGTCCCAGAGCGCTACTCAGGAATCGGAGTTCGAATTGAGGATGATGTCTTAATTACCAAAGATGGGCCTGTTGTATTAACATCTAATTGCCCGAAAAAGATTTCAGAAATTGAAGAATTGGTCGGCTCAGGGTTGTGATTTATTGGCCGATTGGCAAGATATTCTTCAATTACAATTGAGTGAAAACCCCCCTCGACTTAGCGTTGAGGAAGCAGCAATTCTATACAATGAAGCGGAGCAAAACGAATTATTGCATGCGGGACTATTACTGCGAAGAAAGAGAGTCCCTGGAAACAAAGTGACTTATCTTGTAGATCGCAATGTCAACTACACCAATGTATGTACAATAAATTGCCAGTTTTGTTCTTTCTATCGGCCACCCGGACATGATGAGACTTACACTCAATCCGTAGACCAAATTAGTGCTAGATTTACCGAGTTAGAACATATCGGCGGCACACGAGTGTTAATGCAAGGGGGGGTCAATCCTGATTTGCCTATAGAATGGTATACGAATCTTATATCACAATTAAGGGAAAGGCATCCAACTATCGATTTAGATTGTTTTTCTCCTATCGAGATTGAAGGAATCGCGGAAGTTTGTCAAAAATCTACCAAAGAGGTGTTACAACAATTGAAGGAAGCAGGAATGCACGGTTTGCCCGGCGGTGGAGCAGAGATGCTCGTTGATGACGTCCGTCTAGATATATCCCCAAAGAAAGGCAGTGCCGATAACTGGCTAAGAGTTATGGAAGAGGCACAACATCTTGGAATGACGACATCTGCAACAAATGTCATTGGTTTTGGAGAGAATAATTTACATCGCGTTGAACATATGGAGAGAATACGGAGCCTCCAGGATAGAAGCTTGAAGCAAGGACTGACAGGTTTTACCTCATTCATAGCTTGGCCAGTTCAATTAGAAAATAATTCATTTGGAAAGAGGAACAAGGGGCAGAACAGGATTCAATTAGGGGCCGGGGCTCATGAATATCTGCGTCACGTTGCTATCGCTAGATTATTTTTCGATAACATTCTACATATTCAAGCATCCTGGCCTACAATGGGCATGGGTATAGCGCAACTAGCTCTACTTGCTGGAGCCGACGATGCAGGTTCTACAATGATGGAAGAAAACGTGGTTTCTGCATCTGGTACGACCAAAACACTAGCAGGAGAAGATGAGTTACAAAGAACAATCTTGCGAGCAGGTTTCATACCGCAAAAACGTAATTCCGACTATAATCACTTAGAAACTGAAATCCTCGATGAAGGGAAGTTAGCCTGCCCACCACCTATACAACCGGTCTGATTAATCCTTAGTTTCTTCAGATCTTGCGGCCCTTAGTGGAAGTTTATTGATGCAAATTTCTGTCTCTGTTTGTGGCATAATTACAGGATTCACCCACCTTAATCTCATACCCTGCCAGGTTGCATGTAGATGAATCTCCCAATGCAATGCGATTACTGAGGAATAGATTGTCCCTGGCCATCTTTCCTCTGGACCGTTCAGTCTTATTGGCCAAATATTACTTGTTTCCAAGTCGCCTCTTGCACGAACCCTCATGGGTTCTAGAAGTAGGATTCGTGAATAATCAACTGCTAATGGTGTAGACTCTCCAACTCCTGTACCATGTTCTTCCCCTCCGGTCAATCTCTTTTCCGGTAAAGCGGTAGACATACCCGGAGGAGGTTGTTTTCCTTCAGTCCGATTGGCCGATTGAAGCATTGTTTTTCTTTCGGGTATTGCGACTCCAGATTGAATTCTAGCACCCAAGTACTGAACATTATCTGGTAATTTCAAGTCTGTAATTTCGACCCAACCATCGCCTATATTCAATGAAATATTAGGTTCCTTAAGAGGCGTATTAATGTAGGTATTTTGTCTGTTTATATCCCGAGAATTAGCGTAAATTCTGATTAAAATAGGTAATACAAAAATTGGAAATGTTATGAATAATAATTTGGGATAATCAAGAGGCCCGATTTGATATGTTCCTTGGGTGAGCCAAGATAGAATTGGAATTCCTTCCAAAGCCGGTGCTATAGCGTGAAGAAAAAGTGAGAAAATCAACAACAGGACTGTTGGAGCAATTAATTTCCTAGCAACTGCGTGTAATGGATCAGGCTCGATGTACCAACCATTTCTAGTTCTCATCAGAAATGGAAGCGTTGCGGTTGTGGTAATAGATTGGATTCGTGGTAGATTATTATCATCTTCGGTAAGCCCCCTCCACTCTACCAACCAACCAGATTCTGAACCGATTTTGAAAGGAGTTGGAGGAGGGGAATTTGACTCAACAATGACTTCCGTAATTGGTAATGAATCCGGATCTATATTGGCATGATCAAAAGGAGGGTATCTGATTCGTTGAACAGATTCCAAATACTCAACCCCATATCAATGCGGAAGCCGCCTTTGAGGCCAACCGACGAAATTCTGGAACCTCTTTCAGCATCTTTATGCCAAGTGGAATTGGATTATCTATATCTCCAACCTGATTGATTAAATCAATGACTTCCGGTTGAGACCAAACAGCAAATAATTCATCCAGTTCGTGGTCCGTTGATTCACTAAGAAATACATTCCTTAACGCTCTAGATTTATTTTGGCTTCTCCTCATGCTAGAGATTTTCGCATTCAAATCATGTACGGTAGCGGGGCTGAAATCATTTGTTGTAACAACTTCGACCAATTTTGGGAGCATTAAATCGACTTGGTCAAAACCCTTTCCAATTCCCCCGCCTGTTGTAGGCTTGCAAAGTCCTGCTGCATCTCCAAATACTGCAACTCGGTTAATGACAGGCTTGTGAATTAAGCCCGAGGGGACCGGTCCACAATACCTTCCTACCTCTTTACAATTGGTAAATCGCTGATTCCATTTTGGAGAGTTCATTAGCGTCTCTAACAAATCTTCACAGGATTTTTCTCCTAATTTTTGTGGCAAAGTCCAGTTTCCTATCCTTGTAGTATTTCCGGATGGAATAGCCCAGGCAAAGAATCCTGGTGCTATATCATCTCCAGTGAATAGGTCGAGTCTACCTTCTTCCCCTGGGTAACCTGTTACCTCAATCTGAAATCCAATCATCAATTCCTTTGGGCGTCCCATTTTGAAAGTCCTTCTAACCCAAGAATGTGCACCATCCGCTCCGCATAGTAATCGGCATTGGAATTCTTTGACTTCACCGGCAACATCGATGGATATTTCGACACCATTATCCGAAACTGTAGCATTGATTGGTTTAGAAGAGAGGAGTAAGTCTGCACCAGAATCTAATGATAATTGAACAACTCTTTCATCGAATAATTTCCTACAAACCGACCATGTTCTTGTTGTATCTGGATTGCCAATGAGAATCTCTGTCCCCGATGGGCTGTACATTCTAGCACCCCATATTCTAGTCAAAACTGTATCAAAGGCCCCAATCCTGTCCATAGCCGAAGGATTGACCATTCCAGCGCATTGGAAAGGCCTACCAATCTCTGAATGTTCTTCCACTAAAAGGACGGTTAATCCATTTTGCGTCAACTTCCATGCTAGGTATCCACCTACAGGCCCAGCACCTATCACAATCACATCATAATTGTCACTAAGCAAGTAATGCCACCACCTTGTCTAGTATACGAGGTTGTTTAGCCGACTAGAACATAAGATTTCATTTCTTTCGTCCTTTTCTATTTTTTTGAATCGTTTTCTTCAATTTACCAATTAGTTCACTGGCTTCTTTCTTCGTAATCGTATCCAACGATTCTGTACCAACCATAGCCATAGCATCTTCCATGCTAAGCTCTAAGGTTTCACCCATTGACTGAATAGCCTCTGCTTGTTTATCGGTTCGCGGCACCTTATTCACTAGTTCTCCAATAATTTCACTAGCCGTGCCGTCCATTCCCCCAGTAAGTGAGTCAATATCGTCAATTCCTTTCGCTTGAAGGTATTCATCAATATTGAGATTCAAATCCTCAAATAGACTCAACATGTATTTCATCTGTTTTTCACTTGGGGGTATGTCTCCATCATTGGAGTTATTGAGTTCCTCAATTATCCTTCTTGCATCTTCTCCCGTAAATTCTTCGATTTTTTTACCTTGGAATAACTTGGATTTTGCATCTTCAGACATGCGTGAAGTTCTATTTGTGATTAAATTATATTGCTTCACTGTCGGCTTTTGTTTTCTTAATTCTAAGGCATTATTGTGCATGTTTCTAAAGTCTGTAACGAATTTATGCCAAACTGTCGAACCACTAGTGTCTCCATCTTCGACTTCATCTAAACTTGATTCCATTAATGATGTGAATCGCGGGGTGAACAAACCCTCAGAAACTGTACCAGATGAGTTTTGATCAATTCCATAAAACGGTACAACTTCTATCCATAACAATCTGCCATGTTCTGTAGGTATAAGCGATGAACCATCCTTGTTAACGTATCCTCTGTCGACTAATTTACCAACAGTTGTAAGGTAGGTGGAGGGTCTTCCAATATCGGCTTTCTTCATTTCTTGAATTATCGAACTCTCAGTGAACCTTCTTGGTGGTTTTGTTTCATCTGAGGTTAGCAAAGGATTATCTTCAGTTGAGCTAAATGTCCATTTAGTTCCAATTTCAAATCCTATTTTTGG
>DAMG01000004.1:0-3727 GCA_002497025.1 Euryarchaeota archaeon UBA126 | reverse complement strand
TGGATTCTCCATGAACTTGTTCCATACAAAGGTAATTCGAGATTTTCTACCTTCATTACCATATTCCTCCTTTCTCGAATAGAATCCGACATTTGACTTCCTGCAAATCTACCCCAAATCAGCCTGTATAACGATTGTTGATCGCTATCGGCGTCGCTCAATGTCTTGATTTCTGGCTGGGTTGGCCGAATTGCTTCGTGGGCGTCTTGTACATTGCTGGACCCCTTCTTTGCATCCGGGCCTAAAGCTCCGTCTCCCAAATGATTGGATCCATGTTCTTTTTCTATTAATGACCGAATTCTTTCTCTTGCATCTTTACTCGTCCGTGTAGAATCGGTCCTTATGTAGGTGATATGGCCTGATTGGTAAAGTGCTGTAGCAACTCTATTTGTTCTGCCAATAGACCACCCCATCCTTCCATTCGCTGCTCTCAACATAGACTCGGTAGTGAAAGGAGGCTGGGCTTTCCTGTGATTCTTTCCTTCATTTACTGATTCTAATATTAACTCCTGAGTGGTGCGAATTTGTTCAATTGCTTCTTCAGCTAAATCTCGGTTAAATGTTCGGTCAGGGTAGTGTTTTCCATCATCGTCCTTCCAAGCTTCATCATCATCCTTTTCATGAAATCTAACTTTGAAGGACACTGCGTTCGATTCGACCTTAGCCGAATGATATGGAATTGGTACATGTTCATCTCTTTCCAATTCTCGTTCTACGATGAATCCAAGCGTGGGTGTTTGTACACGACCCATAGAAGCTAAGTTCCACGATCTACTAAATCTAGAACAACGGAAACCTACCAGTCTATCCATAAATCTTCGGACTTTTGCTGCATCAACTAAATCCATATCGATTTCACGTGGAGATTTTATTGCTTCTTGTACTGCTGAATTAGTAATTTCATTAAACGAAACACGATAGATCGAATCATAATCACTGAAGATTTCTTTCAAACGCCATGCGATGAATTCACCTTCCCTATCAGGATCGGTAGCAATGTAAATTTCATCAACTGAATTAGTCTTAGCCATCTTCCTTAACTTAGTGATAATTTTCTCAGCTCTTTCAGTCCAACTCCAGGGCGGTTTGGGTAATTCTCCTTCCTTAGAAGACCACATTGCTTTGTTATCCTGTTTAGTGCCGCCTCTAGTTGGTAAATCTTGAACGTGACCATTACAAGCGTCAACAATCCATCCCTTACCGAGATATTTCTTTATCGTGCGAGCTTTTGCTCCAGATTCTAAAATCATGAACTTCAATTAATCACGCTCTTCTTAGTAGCCGGCCTTCTCAGACTGGCGTACCACGTTTCTCGGTGGCGAGATGAACCCTGTATAAACGTGAGTAAGGTTAGAGCGATGCAAGGCGCGCGTGCTCGCGCGCGCGTGTGCCCGCGCGTAGCGTGTGCGCGAGTGTGTCTGTCAAGTTCAGTTCGAAATCAAATCTAAAAGTATGATTTTCTGATTTCGATTTCATCCCAAGGTGTTTCTGCATCTGGCCCACCGCAACCTGCGCAAGCCGGGTATCCAGCCGATGCTAATGCAATTATTTCCGTTGACAATAAATCCAAGCCAGTTTGCAAATCTATAGGCACCCATACTTCGGATTCATCTGGCTCCTCTAATCCGATTACCCCTCCGCCTTGACCTATATTTGTAACAACAATCGATTCTAAATTATGGGGTTTGTATTCAATTCCAAAATACAAACTAGGTGATAGGTCAGATAATCGTATAGCTAAATTTTCTTCTCTATTGATATTATCAGGAAGACGAATAATTACTCCTCTAGACCTAAGGGTTCTGCGTGCTAGTTCGCGTAGGGAGCGAGCACACATATCTGCGTCCATGATTCGCGTATTACACACAAGATTTGAAGGATGCCTCTTCAGCCGGTTGGAAGATGGGCCTACCATATCGCTTTCTGATTCGCCCTTCTTTACGCTTCATAGATTCAGAAAAGGCTCACAATTTAACGGTAAATGCTCTAACTAAGATGGCCGAAAATAGACCTACGCAGAAAATACTCAACTCAATCTATGGTACACCTAATCTTCCGATAACTGTATTTGGAAAGTTATTTCGACACCCATTAGGATTGGCTGCTGGATTTGATAAATCAGCTCAAGCAATTGGAGCTTGGCCCGCACTTGGATTTTCTTGGGTCGAGTATGGTGGGGTGACACGTTACCCTCAGGAAGGAAATGCAAAACCTAGAATGTTTAGATCCAACAAAGATTATGCTTTGATTAATCGAATGGGATTCAACAATCCAGGTGCTCAGAAGATTCGCGATACTCTAACCAAGCGGCAAACAGCTGGTAAATGGCCGAATGTTCCCATTGCAGCTAATATCGGACGTTCTAAGACCGTAGACAATGAGCGTGCACCAAATGATTATGCAGAAACATTTGGTTTATTGTATGATCATGCCGACATTTTTGTCCTCAATGTATCTTCTCCAAACACTCCAGGATTACGCGCATTACAGGAGGACGACCATATTCGTGATGTAGTCAGGTCATGTAAATCAGTTCGGGATAGAGGGTCCGGATTGAAACCAATTCTTCTCAAATTTTCTCCTGACTTGCCCAGAGATGAACTTCTTTCATGTGCTGGCGCTGCTCTATCAGCCGGTGTGGATGGATTTATTGCCTCAAATACAACGATAAGCAGGCCACCTCCAAACAGCACTAGTTCACGAGATTTTTATGCCGAACAAGGGGGATTATCTGGCAGACCACTTCACGATAAATCAATTCAAATGATTGGGGATTTGTATGACAGTATAGGAGGTAAAGTACCGATTGTTGGTTGCGGTGGCATCGACTCTGCAGAAACAGCATGGGACGCTATTAGAAATGGTTCCTCACTTATCCAACTATATTCTGCTATGGTATTCCAGGGTCCATCGGTTGTAAAGAGTGTCACTAAGGGGTTGAAATCAAAGATAGATAATAGTGGATTTACAGACTTACAGGAAGCTGTGGGTTACAGTAGGGCCTGAGTTTACTCAATCCGTTTAGAGTAAGGCTATTCAATGTCCTACTAGACGAAGTATTGTGAACACAACCCGCAAGTCCCGTCTGTTATTTGTTGGGGCAATAATGCTTGGATTGGTTGGATTGATGTTTTTGTCCGTAGACCCTCAAGTTCAGTATACCGTCGACGAAGTTATGGAATCTCCCGAAGATTTTAGTTCGGATGAAATTAACATTCGTGGTATGGTGAAAATTCAATCCATTGATAATTCAACTTCTACATTTATCTTAGAAGGAACTGATTCAGAAATCCAAGTTTCCTTCGCTAAGATTGCAGTTCCCGATGGATTCGAAGAAGGCCGTATGATAGCTGTCCATGGAAATCTAATCCAAGAGGGTGGATTATGGCAAATTGATGCGAAGGAAATTCAAACTGGTTGTCCATCGAAATATGAAACTGAGTGATTTTTTCTATTTCTCTTTCTATTGATTATTGATTTCATCAATAGTTTTGTTCATAGGTGAGTGCTACACGCGAGAATTGGGCTAGGGGGAGCGTTGACGTGTTCTATCATCCACAAATCGTCGAAAATGGTGGCCTGAAGTCCGAGGGCGGCGAATATGAGCCGACGATGACCCTGCGGTTAACGTCGATGCCTCGCCCCCAAGAGATCCAGGTTGGCGGAGAACACTTCCGAAGGGAAGTGTCGACCGTCTCACGCTCGGGAATCAGGTCAGGCGCGGAAG
>DAMG01000006.1 GCA_002497025.1 Euryarchaeota archaeon UBA126 | reverse complement strand
CAGTTTACGTGTGTTATCACGGTTTTTCTTCTTCCTTCGAGATGACGTTGAATATCTTCTGCAAAGCGACGTGTCAGAACTGTCTTTCCTGAGCCAACCGGACCCATTACGACCGCTTGGCAACTGGTTTCATGATTCTCAATTTGCGAGAATATACCTGCCATCTCGCCCAATTCTTCGTCTCTACCTATCAGGGATGGTGGAACCCAGTCGTAAGACAGAGGGGCCTTATCCAGCAGGACTTTTCCTGCTCCGATGCGGTCGAGGTATCCTGCCATTCAAGGGAGTCTTACTCTAGCCGTTCTTAGAGATATTTACTGCAACGCACGCGGATACAGGCGTCTGTGACCCGCGCGGGGAGAATTCAATCAATCCCGATTATGGGATTTCATCGAATTGGTAACCGTTTTCCCATTGCTTTTCACCTAGAGCTACTTCCAATTCGAAGGGTGTGATTAGTGGCTTAGCGTACTTCACTGCATCATCGATTGCTATACGCGGGCATGCGGTATTGACGAAGGCATCAACGGGATAGAAGTCGATTAAATCAGGGCCGACGTGATCTAGTGCGAGAAGGTATCCTTTACGCCCGTGTTTTTCGAGAAGTCGCTTCATTCTGATAGCTAGATTACGTCGCATTTGACCCGGCTTCTCACCGATGAGAATGCCAAATGACTTCGCCTCATCGACAGAGAAAATTAATCCCATTCTCTGCCTAAGAATCCGTTCGATACGTTCGAAGGATAACTCGCTGGCGTCACCGGTATATGGGTCTAGCAAGGCTAGTGGTTTACCGGTGTGCATGACCAATCCAATTGGGTGGAAATCTCCCGAACCTAGGAATATGTAGTGTCCTATAGAGGGATCATCTCCTGAGTAATTGCAACCTAGGACTTGTCCAGGGAAGGTCAGCCGTGCTCCTCCTGTTGGAATCTCAACCTCAAATCCAGCATTCTCAAAGCGTTCTTTGTACTCTGGAAGAAGGTGTAAGTGTTGGATAGAGCCGACTAGTCCCAATTTGGTACCAGACAAAGGAGCGACTCTACCAACTGCATCGAGAAATCGGTCTTTTGCTTCATCTTCACTAAGGTCGAAGGGAGTTATTGACTCAGCCAATCTGGTTTCTGCGATTTCTTTGTGTCGGACTAAGATAGGAACAACGGGATCAATTTCAGGATCTCCTTCGTAAGTTACCGGAATGAAATGAGTTGGCATACCCGAGTCGATATTCATTGCACTGTGCCCCATATGAGCGACTAATTCAACACCCATCATACGCATTTTATCGTGCACCAAATCACATGCCCCATAGCAAGGATCTGCTGCCAAAACCACCTTCGCTTCTGAGCCCTCTTCAATTGAGTCCATCATCTCAAGAGCTTGCATTTTCAGACCTTCCGGAACTTGCAAAGCAACCAAGCGATGATCATTGTCTTTGATTCTCTCGACTAGGTCGTCGAGCTGGAAATCGTGACGTTCCATGTCCATAGTAACCAACTAGCCGTCCTAAGTTCGGTATTTGAGCGGTTTCAATGAAAATACTAGATTTGTCAATATCAACCGACTATCTCGACCTTTCCATCAATAATATCGATCCTAGCCAATGATCGAATCGGCCAATGCGGCTTTTCACGATTCAACCTCTCTCGTCCTTCGCCCTTTTCGATTGCGATGACAATATCCTGTAAGATTACTCCCATATCTTCGAGTTGTTGAATAAGAGGTTCTAGAGTTCCACCTGTAGAAATTACGTCATCAACGATTACAATTCTTTCTCCAGCCTTGATATCGTTGATGTATACGGTAGATTGCGAATATCCGGTTGCTACATCAACACGAGTTTCTCCTTCCATACCATACGAGCGCTTTCGTACAACAACTGTTGGCTTTCCAGTAGCATCTCCGACCGCTGCAAGAAGTGGTAACCCCATCGCTTCTACACTTACTATCAAGTCAACCTGTGACCAATCTACGCTAGATACGATTAGGTCGCGTGTTGCCCGAAGTACATCTGGGTCCATTCTTGGTATACCATCCGAAATTGGATGAATGAAGTAGGGATATTCACCCTTCCAAATGATTGGTGCACCACGCAGTGATTCTTGCAACACTGTAAGAGGATCGGTAGACCCCATACCTGACCAGCCTCAAACTAATCCCAATTCACCAAGTCGCTCATGGCCCTTCTTGACGTGAATTGTGGTGGGGCTTGGAAATTTCATTCCAGCCTTACGAAGTGAATCACGGGCTGCTGCGTAAAACTCAGCAGTTGTTTGAACAGAGACTATGACGTCATTTCTCTGAACACGGGCTGCGGTTCCGACATTCTTTCCAAAGGATAGTCGCATACCCTGCGATACCCTGTCTGCTCCAGCGCCAGTAGCCTGCTTATTTTCCCTTAGGATGTTGTGAGGATACTTGTGAATTCGAAGAGCATAGCCCATATCTCCAGCAGCGTTTCTTATTGTTGAGTTAGAGACTTGTCGAGCAGCCTCTAGTGCCGTATCTCGGATTTGTACAGCATTGTCTACGGTTAACTCGAGTACTACCTCAAATCCTCCTGCCTCGGCAACCTTTCTGTTACCCATATGGTAGCGAAGAATTCGATTATTTGGCACACCGCCAGTATACTCTCGGCGTGTGTATGCCTGTCCCTTGACTTGGCGATACATTTTGGCGGGTTTGCGTGCCATCTCAACTACCTCGGGGTCGGCCGACCTACCCGCCGTATTTAACGATAGGTGCAGCCCCTACGGGGCTAAGTAAATCGATTAAGCAGTCCTCAATGCCTCACTTTCACGCTGAACCACTCTAACACCAATAACAATTAGAATAAATCCGAGCAGAAGAGTCCATCCTATATTCTCGTCTAGTAAGATAACGCCACCCAGTACCCCGAAAACTGGCATCAAGAAGATGTAGGAGGAGGCAGCGGTTGCACCGAGTTTCTCAACTCCAATAGCAAACCAATAGTAAGCCAAAACTGTAGATATAGCAGCGAGATAAATGATCGCATACCAATCGGTTAGAGTCGGCTCGGGAATTCCATACTGCCAAGTTTCCCAAGCCGCTAATGGCGTTAGTAACACCGTTCCAATGAGTGAATACCATACAACAATCTCCAATGTTGTAGCTTTTTGCTCACCATTTCTTTGTTCCATCATTCGCTTGGTATTATTCGTCGTCATCGCCCAATTTAGTGAAGCCAGTAAAATCATCAAGTCTCCAAGAATCCTATCTTCAAATGGAATATCTGTATTAGGGCTCCATCCGGTAACTACCGCAACTCCAATGAAGCCACAGAATAGACCAACGAACATCTTGCGAGAAATTTGTTGGCCTAGCATTGGAGCAGCCAATAGCACAGTAAAAATCGGATTGAATGTGATTATGAGAGATGCATCCCCTGCAGCAGTTAATCGCATTCCATTCATGAAAAATACCTGATAACCTAAAACGCCAGTTATCGCAATCAGAGTTAGTGTTCTCCAAGTTTGTCGACCCGTTGGTAGCCAATTGACTTCGTTTCCTTTCAAAGCACGGCCTACAAACCACAGATAGAACAAGACCATCGTTAGGACATACCGAAGCCAAGCACCAGTCATTGGAGGCAATCCCAATGCTAGGATTCTTCCGACTGCCCAGGCCATTCCCCAAGAGAATACAACTAGGATCATCAGTCCGTGGACCCTCAACTGTTTTCCATTACCCATCCAAAGCGCCTAACACAATGCTGGGGGCGCTTAGGTCAAATAGTGTCCTAAGATTACAACAGATATCTTCCGATGCGTTCCCAAGCCATTACTCCAAACACAACAATTGTAGAAACCAACCAAATATTGTAGGCCGGTTTTGGTATCTGAATTTCTTTCCCTCCAACAATTACAGGAATAATTGTTCGTAAAGAGAAGTAAACAAATGCAACATAAACAAGAGGAGTCCCTAGATTGAAATCAATAGCCGCTTGAAAATCAATATGGGTCATAGCAACAAAGCCTCTTGTCATTCCGCAAAACGGGCATTGATGGCCAGTCAAATGGTACCATGGACATAGATTCAAACTGTCGACTTGTCCGTGGGGGAGAATCGCGGAAGTAATCAGAGCGCCAGATGCAATTATACCTTCGATATCTTCTTTTCTTATAGAAGAAACACTGAATTTCGGCATATTTTAGACACCTTGTCAATAATGCCTTCTGGCTTACTATCAAGGCGATGCCGGAGATTGATTTAAACCTAAGATGGATGACCGTTGTTCATGGAAGAACAAACCTCTGACAAAGACTGGACTACACTGTTGATTTTATCTGTCCTATTGGGTGGATTGGGAGTTGACCGATTTTACGCAGGGCACATCGGCCTCGGTGTACTGAAACTACTTACTGTAGGCGGCTGCGGAATTTGGGCACTTATCGATATCATCATGGTTGCAACTGGAAAGTTCACAGATGCTGATGGTCTACCGATTGTCAACCAGTGAAAGCTGCTTACTCTGAGTAACCAAGTCCTTCCCAAAGGGAAGATTAGCACAGGATTGCTTATGCACCCTAGGCTCACAGACACAGCCCACGCGCAGCGTAAGCAATGGAGGAGTCAGATATGTCAAAGCGATCTATGCTTGACCAATTCGCTGAGATTAAGGCGCAGCACCCCGATACGGTTCTATTTTTCAGAATGGGAGATTTCTACGAGATGTTCTACGATGATGCAGTGTTAGCATCGGAAGTACTCGGCATCACCCTGACAAGTCGCGACAAGAGCGCGGATGAACCGGTTCCGATGGCAGGTGTTCCTTGGCATTCTGTTGAATCCTACCTACAGGGTATGTTGCGAGCCGGGCACAAGGTGACCTTGTGCGAGCAAGAAGATGAATTACGACCGGGTTCCAAAATTCTTGAAAGAGTAGTTACACGTGTTTACACTCCTGGCTCGCTTTACGAGGAGGACCTGATTGGAGAAGATGGCTCAAGTTTGCTTGCAGGTCTAATTTCACGAGGAGATGGCATCGGTCTAGCAATCCTTGACTCTTCAACAGGTAGAGCATGGTTGCAAGAGCATTCTGGACCCGGTCGCTATGAGCGGGTGCGTGATGAATTACAGAGATGGTCTCCAAGTGAGTTAGTTCTTGGGCGCCGCGAAGCTGAGAGCGAGGAGTCTCGGGCATTGTTATCCTCGCTAGATAGGGTTACTATGAGCGTTCACGAGGGTGGTAAGGAGCAACATCTTCAGGTAGTCAAAGACCACCTAGAATTGGTCGACTTAGGTTCTGTTGACTTAGATCGTAGACCCTTAGCAATGGAGGCTTGTGGACTCACTGCTGGATATCTTACAAAGTTACATCTCGTCGATGTGGTGCCTCTTCGCGAGGTACATTTCGATGCCGATGACGGCCATCTTGTACTTGACCAAACAACACTTCGTAATCTGGAGTTAACACATACATTAGCCGGAGAGAAGGACGGCTCACTCTTGCAAGCCATTGATTGCACTCGTACTTGGATGGGGCGAAGACAACTCAAAGAATGGATTCTACGCCCACTAACCGATTCTGAGAAAATTGCCTCAAGACAGTCCGCTGTTGCGAGTCTAATTCGCGCACCTCGTCGCCTAGACAATATTCGTGAGTCGCTTAAG
>DAMG01000040.1:1781-5314 GCA_002497025.1 Euryarchaeota archaeon UBA126 | reverse complement strand
GTGGTTGCACGGAATGGGTCTGCAGCCGCGAAATGGTAGGCTTGTAAGACACCGTCAATCACTTCTGTACCCCTGGCTGGGTCGTCACCGGTATCGGACATCTCTTCTGGAGTGAATGTAGCGCTGACTCTTGCCAACCTATGAACTGCTAGATTGCTAATTATTCGAAGAATCACAGTTCCTCCAGAGATACTTTCTACTCTTGGAGCAATAGTTTCTGCCATTGTATTGACTGCATTTGCCCCCATTGCATCTCGACAATCTACCAGAATGTGAACGATTATCATCGGACCTGAATCAGTATCGATTATTCGTGCTTCAACATCCCTGCATCCACCACCAAATTTCACTAATATTGGATCGACCTCATTACAGGATTGTATCAATTCGTCTTTAGCAGCAAGAATCGCATCCCGAGATGCCTCTGGGTCTTCACAGCCTACTACCTGAATTTGTCCAATCATGACTGGGTCTGTATTGTTTGAGACAAAGCCACCATTCTTCTGACATCTCTTGGCCATGTTTGAAGCGGCTGCAACAACACTGGCTTCTTCGACCACAAATGGAATGACATAGTGATCTCCGTCGATAATGAAGTTAGTCGCAACACCGATCGGTAGTGAGTATCTACCAATTACATTCTCAATCATTCTGTCAGCTGTACCTTCGTCCAGCTCAGCATCTGCCCAAGCCTGGACTTGTTCATCACTGAGGCCAGCAAGTTCTGCGAGCATGGCTCTTCGTTCTGGAACTGATAGTTTGTAGAATCCACTCAATCGGCTGTTGTCAACAGGCATTGTTTCACCAAACCGCGCGACAACCTTCCGGTTCTAAGCACTTCGTGGTGACTAGTCCCAAATTGCCTATTTTAGACTCAGATGAAGTCTAAGCCAAGAATGCTGATAATCGCCTTCTAATTGGGGTAAAGTCAAATCTAATAGGTTCATTTCTAACCTCAATAAAGCGTTAATTTAACCATTAACGCATTGTTAACGTATTTAGAAAGCGTTAGTAAAGCGTTAATATTGATTACTAATATTCAAATTACTGCAAGCCTACTAAACCTTTTATCTATCTGAAAAAATCCAATAATACGTTAATTTCGCATCATTGATACGTGAGGATACGTGAATATTATGTACCCCTAGGCTCACGTGCGCGATAATGGCTGAAGGGCCTGCATCGGTACTCGATTTGCCTCCATTACGAGGCAACCCCTTCGATCTACGTCCTATCGAAGCAAATCGCGCAGAGTATCTAGTGGGGCGAGATCGATTGCTGGCGGAATGTCGTGAGCACCTAATTTCCCAAACTCCACGAATGCTACTATTGGTTGGGAATCCTGGATCGGGTAGAACGTCATTCCTCAACGCCCTTGCCTCGACAACATCTCGCCGCCCGTTCATCGGACAATTCTGGCCAGAAGACGATGACCCCGTTCAGGGGATAATCCATGAGTTGTCAGTATATCTCGGCGGCTTCGATATTCCACCATCTATCCAACAGGCCTCTGACAAGATGGTTGAGATTCTAGACAAAGAGACAGGAACTCTGCCCCTAGTCGCATTGGATTATCCTGCTAATGTAGATTTGAACCATATGCTATCTCGATTAGCGCCCTTACTACAGAGGCTTCGAGCACTTATCGTGGTCGCAGTTACCCCCTCTCAATTGGCTGGGTTAGATGAGAGGGTGTTGGATATTTTCGACGACCCTCATCATTTACGGAATTTAGACGAAAAACAAATTCAGATTCTTAGCAATCGTAGAATCTCTCGCGCCGCCAATCAAAAGTGGAATATCAGGCCGAGTCTTCTAACCGCAATTCACCAACATACAGATGGTAATCCGCGTAGGGTAATTCGCCTATTGAGGGACTTAATCGATGAGAGGCATAATCCAGTCGACGGGGGTGTCTTAGATCGGTTAACTACCTGGAGAGCTCCACCAGTCCAATCGGAACCCGAAATATTCGAAGAAGTGGAGATAGAACCCGAAATACAGGCATCTACTGAAGAGTTCGAAGAAGTAGAAATAGAGTCAGAAGAAGAAATCTCTCAAATAGATGATTTTGAACTAGAAGAAGAACCGGATGATCTTTGGGATGATGATGACGACGAAGAAGAGTCATGGAACGATGAATTCGAGACACCTGATGAAATTTGGACCACTCCTGAGGAGCCTGAACCACTAGAAGTTGAAGAGGAAAGATTCCATCAAGCAGAGCAAATCCCTGAACCTGAACCTAGCGAAGTGTACCAGAGAGCTGATGATGAGTCTGGATTCTATTTCGTTGAAGAAGGAACAGAGCCACCTGAGTTGCCCGAATCTAGGAAATCTAAGGGCAATTTTGGACGCTTACTAGGTCGCACACTACAAGCCAATGATAGGATGCCAACAACAGGCGATGATACACCGATTCAGGTCGCTGAACCTCACAAGAGTTTGGTGCCAAGAACTCCGGTAAAGGAAATGCCTCCCGAAAGTGTAGAGGATGAACAATCGACTGCAAGAATCGATACATCGGTAGAGTCTGGTATAGAAGAGTCCGTTTTCCATGACGACCAGTCAGTTTGGATGGTTGATTCAGATTCCAAATCTACCTTGCCTAACAACCCTAGGGTATTCGAACCAATAGCGCCAGAGCCAGAGCCTGTTATCGAAGAAATTGATACTGAATGGTTCGTCGATGACGGACCTGAAGAAGAAGAACTCGAACCAATTCTAGAGCCTGTTTTTGAGCCGGAACCCCCCCAAGTTAGTATTCCATCAATTCCAACCACACCACCACTACCACCAACTCCGGTTGTAACACCAACACCTGTACAAGTTCCAGTCCAGGTTCCAGTTTCATTAGGTCCGACATGGGAACCAGATTTGCCATTCAACCCCATCGTTTTGCAAACACTGACCGAAGCCGAGAGAATGATTGTCGAGGCCTCGTCTATGCGCGAAGTCTCTCCTTCGGACAATGAACTACAAGCCCGTTTAGAGGTCGGTCGTTCCCGTCTTTCGCAGATATACAATGGAATGCGACGCAAGGGGCTTCTATCAGTAAGGAAACAAGGAAGAACTCGATACTTCAAACTCAGCGAGGCTGCAAATCAGCACTTGCGTGGAGCTCCACAGGAGGCTGCATAATGTCAGACGATGGTTCTATTGTTACGAAAGCAAAAGTCGAGAAATATCTCGCATTAACTGCAGAAGCACGAGCAAAAGCAACACCTGTCGCAGAATCTGAAGAAGATGTAGCCAGACTCGCTTCAATGATGAGAATGTGTGATGATTACCAGGCAGATGCCAAGCATTTCCTAGATCAGGGAGATTTGGTCCGAGCCTTTGGAGCAATCAATTACGCACATGCTTGGATTGATGCTGCGGTTAGAATTGGCTTGATGGACGGGCATGATGATGATCGCCTCTTCACCCTTCCATGACTGCTAACAATTATCTCCTTCATGTTTCGAGGTGAATACAATGTCCAATTGTCTCGAAGATTTCCCCGATCAATTAGAACCAAGTTTTTCTTGTTT
>DAMG01000040.1:0-1407 GCA_002497025.1 Euryarchaeota archaeon UBA126 | reverse complement strand
GGAATTCCTTTGATTGGAATAGTTAAGAGATATTTACGAAGGTTGCTCGATAAAACCGACTTTGATGAAGGGCTGGAAAATTTTCTTTTTCGAATTGCAAACGTTGTACTATGGGCGGTTGTTATTCTAACCGCAGCAAATGAATTCGGAATAAATGTCACAGGTTTGGTTGTTGGTTTAGGATTTGTAGGATTAGCAGTAGCCTTTGCAGCACAAGATACGGTAGAGAATGTAATTGCAGGTATTTTCATCATAATTGACAGACCATTCAGAGAAGGGGAGAGGATTCTATTACCGAAGAGCCTAGGTGGGACTTATTCAAAATGGGGCGATGTTAGTTACATTGGGTTGAGGACCACCAGAGTAAGATCAACCGATGGAGTCTTACTTACTGTTCCAAACAAGATTCTAACAAAAGATGCAGTTGCAAATTTCAGTCACAGCTCGGATATGGAACTCAGGGTAAGAATCAGACTTGGACTTACTGCAACTTGGGCTAACGTAACAAAGGCGGAAGAGATTGTGCAAGATATCGCAGACAATCATCAAGATATTGTTAGCAAACCAAAACCACCAGAGGTTGTTTTGAGAGGATTTGGAGATCAAGAAATAGTCATGGAGATTCGATATTATGTAGACCATGCAAAGAAAATGAGGCCTTCCAAATCATTCTTCGTTACAGAGATATTGAGAAGATTCGAGGAAGATGGAGTGACCTTAGCCTTCCCTGTTCGAGTCAACATGAATAGTGATGTAAATCTAGAAGATCTTGGATTCTAAGCGATTCAATGGACCTCGTTGATGATGTGTGTGCCTTTTCCGATTCCCATATAGTTATAATTAGAGCCGATTTGCTAAAGCTATGTATTACAGGATTACCAAAGCAACAGTACAATCGGATAAGTTTGAGGAAGCAATGTCTACAATGGAGTCGTTGAGAGAAAGTATCGGTAAAATTAACGGCCTTGTAAGCAGCAATCTAATACGAATAAGTGAAACAGAAATGATAGGAGTTGCGGCTTATGAAAGTAAGGAATACCTAGAAGCATCACAAAAAGAATTCAGTGAGCTTATGGCGAACATGATGCCATACATGGCAGGAGCGCCTGAGGTATCTTTTGGAGAAGGAATATTTTCCTTCAACTCTTGAGTAACGCTCTATTTCTCATACGTAATAAGAGGTAGGTCACTCTCTTCGGAACTCAATGCCAATTGCTTTCGCGATTTCTCGTGCCATTTTTTTGGAATCGTCGAATGTTTCCACCAAGCTCGTGATGTCCAATTTCCATTCACCCTTTTCGTCGGAGTGTCCGTGGATTTCGTATTCGTGATGCGTTGTGGTGGTACTGTTCCCATCCGAGTCGGTGTGGTCTTCCGTCCATCTGTGGTATCTCAGGTAGAGTGATT
>DAMG01000084.1:14200-15876 GCA_002497025.1 Euryarchaeota archaeon UBA126 | reverse complement strand
GAACGAAGAAATCACCAATCTTTCAGAAAAAGTTTCGACGCTCCGTGGAGGTGAAGATATAGAACTCATCCTAAATCAAGCAGAGCAGAATTTGGATGAGGCTCGGGCAGCTCTTGCTGATCTTAACGCCCCAGCAGTGGAACGAGCTCTAGCAAGAGCAAACCAGGCTCTAGTGGAAGCAGACCCTACGACCGAAGTCAGATCGTCCGAGGCAGCTGCATCTGATTCTAGAATTTTGACTTGGTGGGACAAAACTGAGAAAGAAGAAGTCGAAGCCTCACACCTACTAGACGATGAATTACCTGTTGTCGATTTGACCGGTGAAGAGTAATCAGACGATTCCAGAAAGGACATCACCCATCCATGCCCATACTCCATGATGTTGCAGATAAATTGCTACAGAGAAGACTACGCAGGCAGCGTAGACTATTCCTTTACTAATTTGAATTGCATCCTCTGACTCCTCGTCGAAGTAGCGGATTAAACCCGCTGCTTGCTGGATGCCGCTGCCCTTCTTCTCCTTAGCCATCGGGCCGTCGCACCTACCTGCACTATTTCAAGACGGCGAAACCAAAGAACCTAGAAAAATTTCAATTAATTATACTAAATCAAGTAAAATCAAGGGTCTAGCGTCTCAATTAGTACACAGCCGCCATCGAGTTCAACAATCTTTGAGGCTGCATCCATAGCAGTATCGATACCGGCAGTCATCAAAATTTCTCGGCGCTTTCCTGCCGATGATTCGAATACTAATCTGTGAGATAAGACCTCTAGAACATCTCTGTCTACAACTTGCCAAACCCATTCTTCTTGGTCGACTGTAATCAAGGCCTCAACTGGAGCTAGCGGCCCCTGCTCTCTGCCATTCTTTCTCGCTCGTTCAACTAGGCCGACCAACTTTCGTGTGGCCTCTGTATTTGTCGTTCGATTAGGTTCGGTAGGGCTTCTCGCAATTCTTCTTCTCAGTCCTGTCATGTGCATCCCATACGGCATAAGCCGTGAATCGCGAGCGCATAGTTAGAGGTTTAACCGTTTACGAATTTGTTTGGGGTAGGAATACAAATTCTTGGGGGTAGTGAGATTGCCGGAGCCAATCGCTTGATGGTCAAGATGATTGACGCGACCTTGTGCGAGAGGAGGTTGATTGGAGTGAGGCCGCGCGCGCCAGCCTGTTATTGAAGGCCGTAGGGTGCTGGCGGAAAAATTCGGATTCTTGGTTCGCACACGCGTATGAAAGGCTTCCAGAAACAGTACGAATAAACCCCTTATCTGGTGATCAAGAATGGATTGAAGACTGGCTTAAATCATTAGACTGTAAGCCAATTGAGTGGTTCAATGGAGTCGGTTCTGCTTGGACTATGCCGTTTCCACGTGGTAAGGCAGAGGGAGACGAAAAATCTGCCTTGGCTGCTTTACATGAAACTGGACGGTTAACTAGGCAAGAGGCCGTATCGATGTTACCTGTACTTGCTTTGGAACCGAAACCTGGTGAATATATCCTAGACCTATGTGCTAGCCCAGGATCTAAGACTTCTCAAATTGCAGAGCATCTGAATAATTCGGGAGTAGTTGTCGCGAATGAAGTTGTCAGAGGCCGAGTAAATCTGCTAGTATCCAATATGCAGAGACATCGTTCGAGAAGCAATATCATCGTCAATCATGATGCACGTCATTTC
>DAMG01000084.1:496-13833 GCA_002497025.1 Euryarchaeota archaeon UBA126 | reverse complement strand
ACCGGTACCGGAACTACACGGAAAAATCCCGATGTTTGGTCTCGCTGGAAGCCAAATGGTGGGCGTTCGATGCAGAAGTTGCAAATCGATATTTTGAGTCGTGCTACCAAAATTATCAAATCGGGTGGAAGAATAGTCTACTCGACCTGTTCTCTCGATCCTGTAGAAAACGAAGCTGTGGTTGCAGAAGTCCTCAGAAAAGATCCTTCTTTGAGATTGATTTCAGCCCACGATTTGATTCCAAACTTGGTTGCATCAAAAGGAATGAAAAAATGGCCTATGCTTTCTGATGAATGTTCAATTGTTCAGGATAATCAAGGGCAAGCCAGTTTCCTTCCTCCATCTGAAACAGAGATTATTGATACCCTGCCACTATGTATGCGGGTATGGAATGATGAATCAAAGGGTGGTGGATTTTTCCTAGCGGTAATTGAGAAGCAATCATCTCAAGAATCAGAAGGCGGTATTAGAGTCGACCGTGAGTTGACGGAAGAAGAAGCACCGATAGATAACGAAGACATTCCTCAACCAATTTCTTCCGAGGCTAGAACAATCTTGGAAAGGCGATTGGGTCACCTGCCCAACGACTTTTGGGTGCGAGGTAAGAAGGTTCTTTGGTCGACACCTCAAGCTCACGAAATTTGGTCCTCAAAAAGAAGTCGCAGAGGCGGAAGGACTCGAATTCCAGGTAGACGTTGGCGACCACTGAAAGTGGTTTATCTCGGGCTTGAGGCAATCCATTTGCGTCGTGGAGAGTTTGAACGGATTGTTGGTTCGGCGGCAAAAGTATTGTCTGATGAGATTGAACAAGGGCTGACTGAAGTCCCATCGAAAGTTATCGATTCTTTACTATCTGGAGATGAGCCAGATCCATCTTTAGTAAGTCCAAAACTGTCATCGAACAGAGGTAATTTCCTGTTGATTGACGAAGTAGATAGGACCACTATTCCTGTTTGGATTGGTGGCCGAGTGAGTCTAATGATGAGAACAGCAGAAGTGCATGTTTTACGACTAATGAGAGGAATAACAGTCGATGAAGAAGAATGAACATACGTTCAATCAAGACGTATTTTTTGAGGTGAATGTTCAATAGCCTAATGCCTTGAGCCCAGTCTCCCGAGGGAGATTCATGCTCGACGATACTGACCGTAGAATCATTGAGGTTCTTGAGCGCGATGCTAGAACATCACTACGCGGTATAGCAGAGGAAGTCGGTGTTTCACTCGGTACAGTTAGTAATCGAGTGAAGAAATTAGAAGAAAATAGAGTCATCAAGGAGTACCGCGTGATACTCGATTCGGAGAAGGTAGGATGGGGGTTGAATGTCGTAATTGGGCTAAGAATTCAGAAGGGACGTCTTATCGAAGTTCAGGAGATAATTGCTCGCGATCCTAGAGTTTACGGTGTCTACGATGTTACTGGCGAATTCGATTCAATGATAATTGCCAGAGCCAGCGATAGAAATGACCTCGATGATTTATCGAAGAATTTGCTTTCGATGGACGGGGTGAAACGTTCGGTTACTCACCTAGTACTAAACACGGTCAAAGAGAGTCTCACTTCATTTCCAAAATAAGCTATATTCTATCCATCTGGTCTTCAATGAGTGGCCTCAGAGTTTTAGCAAATGGTGCTAGAGCTTCGACGGTTTTTCCCTCTGGCTTCATCGTCCTCAGCAGAACCTTTCTGAGATTTTCATCAATTGGAATATCTAGTGAATTTAGCCGATCTCTTAGGGTGGTTTGAATTCGTCCCCCGGTGCGGTCCCAATCCATTAACAACATCAGTGGTGGACCGCCATCGATTGTATTTCGAGTTCCGTATGTATCGTAGAAATATGCTACGAGTCGAGATCTATCCCAGCCTCGATTAATTAGTTCAATCGGCCCTTCAAATCCTAGAGCTCTTAGCGCCTCCTTGTCTCTCTTCCCCTCTACCACAATTGGACAGCCTGCTCCACCATCTGATGGTAATCGATTTCTGAGTTGACTTTCTGCAAAAGCGCGAGCTGCTAAATTGAAACGGACTTCTCGGACAGGGGGGCCAGAAAATTTTTTCCCATCTTGAATCCAATCGCTAGTGCCCAACTGTCATCGCCTCTGGAAAAAGTCATTTTTGACCAATTAAGTCGTTATCCTTATGGGTTCACGACAGTTAGTCCTTTGAAGTTATTTCCGACTACGTCGGACCTCTCTTCAGGAATTACAAACCTCACACTTATGAGGGACTTTCACACGCGGTCAGATTGGAGATAACGATGAGTCTCATCACACCTCTATACGACAGCCTCTGGAATGAGTATCTTGTTTGGTCGCTTTTAGTCGCATTGTTCACCTTTGGATGGCTATATCACCACTCATTTTTCTATCGCTCAGAGGATGGAGAAAATCCAAATGTTGACGATTTAGAGGTTGGTGTTTTTCCAGTTCATTATGATGATTTGAAATTGGAATTAGCGTGGACTATCGCGCCATTTATGCTGATTGTTTACCTGACCTACATTTCTTGGGCGCCGCTAGACAATATATGGTCCTCCCCAAATGGTGGAAGCTTTGGTGATGAATGCGATTACTTCAACAACGAGAGTTCGGACTTATACTTCGACGATGATGATGGATTGAAAGGAGCGTACAAAGCGAATTGTTACCACACCATCGAAATAACAGCCAAGCAATGGGTTTGGAGTTTTGATTGTGGAACACTCGAAGCAGAATTGTGTGAATCAGGGTTTACTGAGGCAGATGGAAGAGCCGTGCCTCATCTCTCCTTACAGGCAGGGAATGCATATCTCGCCTACATGACTTCTGAAGATGTAACTCATGCTCCTTGGTTTGTCTCGTTAGGAGTCAAAGAAGACGTTCTTCCCGGTCAGACAACCACTGTTTGGATTCTCGCCGAGGATGTAGAGGACTTCCTACTACTGTGTACTGAATACTGTGGAGATGACCACGCCTACATGATGGCAGGCGTTACTATCCACTCCTGAGGAGTTGAAAGATATGGGGAGAAATATGACAATTTCGCGAAGCATGGTAGCTTTACTCTTGATCTCAATAGCAATGGTCGTATCACCGGCCGTAAACTCCCTACCAACCGGTGTAAATTACGACCAGATTAGTGCTGGTGGATGTAATTGTCACGCCGCTGCACCAAATGCTGCAGTAATGGTGACTTTGGATGGGCTTCCTGAAGAATACAATATGTCTGAGACTTATCAGGTTACAATTTCATTCACTGGTGGCCCATCTGCTGAAGGAAATGCAAATCTTGGAGGATTCAACCTATGGGCATCCGGTGGTGAAATTACTCCGCTAGATGCGACTGTTCAGTCTAATGGCCCCTCTGAGGTTACTCACACTGAGGCAGGGAACGATTACACATCATGGAGTATCGAGTGGATTGCTCCGAGTCACGGGAGAGATGTTGACTTCGTAGTTCACGTCAACTCTGTTAACGGAGATGGAAATGCTGGCCCGGAAGATCAGTGGAATAAACTGACTCTCAAGGTTGCAGGATCATTAGGTCCTGGATTAGAAGAAGCAGACCCATACAAGGTATTGGCTACTCTCATCATCATCTCTGGAATACTTCTCGCAGTCACTGTTCTATACGGATTCTACAGAACCAACCCTGATGCCTTCGATTGGGAGCACCTAGCACCTTGGCTAACCGAATGGCTCACTAGCACAGATCACAAGAAGATTGGAACGCTATATTTCGTTCAGGGTCTATTCTTCCTTGGGATTGGTGGAATTCTTGCTATGATGATTAGGATTCAACTCGCGGTTCCGGGTAATGATTTCATTTCCCAAGATCAATACAACTCCTTCTTCACATTACATGGAACTACAATGATTTTCCTAGCTGCAATGCCTTTAATCAACGGGTTTGCAAATTGGATGGTACCCCTACAAATTGGAGCACCGGACCTTGCTATGCCAAGATTGAATGCTCTATCTTTCTGGCTGCAACCATTTGCTGCATTGCTGATTTTTACTGGTGTATTTACCGGAGAGGGGGCAGATACAGGATGGACCGGATACGCACCTTACATTGTCACGGAAGGCGCTCATACCGGAGTTACAATGTGGGTTGCTGGACAGATTATGCTGGTAGCGTCATCGACCCTAACAGGAATCAACTTCCTAACCACGATGGCGGTAATGCGAGCAGAAGGCATGGGTTGGATGCAGATGCCTTTGTTCACATGGAGTATATTGGTTGCCAACCTAATGTTATTCCTTTCAATTCCAGCTTTCGGGGTAGGACTAATTCAAGTCTATCTTGACAGAACTATCTCAACTGCATTCTATGACATATCTGCTGGAGGCGATCCATTGCTCTGGAGTCACCTGTTCTGGTACTTCGGACATCCTGAGGTATACGTGGTTATAGTACCGGCATTCGGTGTTATTTCAGAGGTTCTTGCTACATCCGCAAGGCGCTCCATCTTTGGATACCGCTCAATGGTTTATGCAATGGCGGGAATCGGAGTCGTAGCTTTCATCGTTTACGGACACCACATGTTTACCTCCGGAATGTCGCCTTCACTAAGGTTCGTTACAATGCTGACGACAATGTTAGTCGCTGTTCCTACTGGTATCAAGATATTCAATTGGCTGAAAACTATGCACGGAGGATCTCTCGTTTATCGTACACACACTTTGTGGGCACTCGGATTCCTGGTAACCTTCACCCTTGGTGGAATCTCGGGAATGTTCTTCCCTTCAATCGCCATGGACACTCACCTCCACGAGACATACTTCGTAGTAGCTCACTTCCACTACGTATTGGTAGGGGGTACTGTCTTCGGATTCTTCTCAGCGATTTACTATTGGTATCCAAAGATGACTGGGCGTATGCTTGACGAAAGATTGGGTACTCTGCACTTCTTGACCGCATTCGTAACCTACAATGGAATATTTTGGCCTATGCACAGGCTTGGTGTTGTTGGAATGGCAAGAAGGCATCACACCTACTTCATCACAACTGACGACTTCACAAATCTACCCGAATGGGCCGCTGATTGGAACCTTTTCATATCAGTAAGTGCGTTCCTATTCTTCTTCTCTAATTTCATCATGGTTGCTAACATGTTGATTAGTCTGGTCAGAGGAGAAAAGGCTCCTGCAGATCCGTGGGGCGGATGGTCATTCGAGTGGATGACGTCATCGCCACCACCTACTCCTTCCTTCGACTGGCATAATCCTCCAGTTCTCAAAGATGCTAACGAGCACATTGCACATGAGCCTGGAAGGTTAGGGCAGTGGTTCAACCGATTGATGGTGCCGGAAGATCATGAGGAGGTGAGCCATTGAGCGGAGATTACGATCACGACCATCATGCACCTCAACCTTGGGGCCCACATGACTGGGGACACGGTGCTCCACACAATTCGTTCTCGCCATTATTCATGAGTATGGGAGTCGCAATTTTCCTCTTTGGAATGGCCGAGGCCTGGTCCTACGGAACCTATAATCCAGGAAATATTCCTATGATTTTGGTTGGATTACTGGTAGTTGGGTTATCACTATTCATTTGGTGGAGGCAGGACCTATCCTTTGACGGCCATTACGAACCAATAGCAACTGGAGTACCATTCCGTGGCATACAAATTAGAAAGGTTGGAGTCTGGGTCTTCCTAATGTCTGAAATGATGGTTTTCACATCCCTTTTCAGTACCTACATGAGGTATAGACTAGGGATCGAAAACTGTGGCACAGTATTCGACCGTGGAATGTTTGACCCTGTTACAAATCCAACCGGATGGCAAGAAGGGGTTACAGTTACCTGCTTCGAGCCAGCAAGCCATCTCATTGCATCCAGTTGGTGGCATATTGCACCTGGTGCGATCAACACCTTCGCTCTGATTATCTCTTCATTCACCGTTGTACAGGCACTACGTTACGCAAAGATGCCTGGCCTGGATGATGAAGTCCGTAGAAAGAAAGTCTACAGATACCTAGGAACAACATGGTTCCTTGCAGTTCTCTTCCTTACCTTGAAAATGGTTGAGTGGTTTATCGGATTCTACGTTCCTGAGATTAGTGCGATTGGACTCCACGAACACGATATCATTTCACTCGTAGATGAGGGCTACACAATTAACGCCGACCACTACCAACATCACTCCTACGTCGATGAGGCAACAGGGGCACACATGGTTGCCGACATACAAGTCTCAGCATCCCTCTTCTACGTGACTACCGGAACTCACGGCGCTCACGTAGCAGGTGGAATCATTGGATTAAGTTACATGACCTACAAGGCATGGCTTGGCGGTTACACTCCAAAGAATGCAGTATCGATTGAGTACTTCGGTCTTTACTGGCACTTTGTGGATTTGATATGGGTATTGGTATTCCCATTCTTCTATCTTTATTGAGGTGATTAGGTATGGCACATTACAAGATATTTGGACAAGACCCTTACTGGATGAATTTCTACGGATTAATGATTTTAACATTAATTGAAGTGGCTGCTGTTGGATTAGATTTAACCGAATTTGCTGAGAGTTATGGTACCACTGAGAAGGTAGTAACCTTGTGGATTTTAACTATAATTGCGATTCCAAAATTCATTATGATTGCTGCGATTTTCATGCACTTGTATGGTGATGAAGATTCTGGAATTCTGACGATGACTGCACTATTCCCTGCCTTCTTCATCATCATCATGGTTCTCTTCGTTGGACTGACACATCCAGATGCCGCATCCGGTTTACCGGATTGGTGTAGACCTGGAAACTATGGACTTTGATCAGTCCTTGTTCACCGCATAGATTCATGAAAAGCAGCCGCTACGGTAGACCACTGCAGACGTCGCATAGCCTGGTATTGCGCCGGATTTGAAATCCGGTGTCCCTTGGACTCGGGAGTTCAAATCTCTCCGTCTGCGCCACTATCATTCATTGGGAATCCTTGATGCTCCACGAACAATTAGTTGGTCAGTATGAAACTGAAGACTACAAGGTGTAGTCAAACAAGCTTCGCCGTCGACATTGATGAATAAAGGGGGGCTGTGAGGTTCAGTATCGCTAGGATTACCACCGGAATCTACTGCACCTATTTCGAAAGATGTGCAATCTTCCATGGTGATCTTTCCCCATTTACCGACGTGCTCACCCTTCTCAAGAGGGCCCATGACTGCCAACATTTGCAGTTTGGATAATCCTAAGCCGATAATTAACGAAGCGTGATCTCTCTTTGGATGAGCTCCAGGTGTTACTTTGAACCCGCCACCAAAGGTTTCACACTGGCTAAGGACAAACAATCCCTGAAGTGGAACTGTTTGGATTTCACCGCCATTGACTCGCATCCATGCTGGTTGGGTTTTCCAACCTAGAATCGCACGAATACCAAGTGCAGTATACTTGGCTTGGCCGCGAATCCAACTAAACTTGCCTGCAATTTTCATTCGATTGACGGAGCTAGTAACTCCACCATCCACCTCCAAGAATGACCAACGAACTAGGTTTCCTTCTCGATTCGCTTCTCCATTACATGGATGAGGAGGTGGCACCTTGTACTGTGGTAGGTCACTTGCTGCTGGGCCCTCGGCACGAACCGCTCCAACCGAATGGTCGGTTCCATTTGCTAGCAAATCCACCGCACCTTGAACGTCGAATAGCGGAATCCCCAGGGCGCGGGCGAAATCATTACCACTTCCAATCGGCAAGATACCCATCTTCTTCTTACTACCTCGTAATCCAGAGGCTACCTCGTGAACAGTACCATCTCCTCCTACTGCGACAATCATATCGTGGTCGTCAGATAGTAGGTCGTAAGCTATCTCCATTGCATGGCCAACCCGCTGTGTTTCGTGTATGTCTATTTCAAAACCTGCAGCGGTCAATGCTGTTTCAAATTCGGGCCAGCTTTTCGATGATATTCCGTCTCTGGCCTTTGGATTGAGGATGCAGGCTATCCTAGGCATAGTTGCCTCAGAGATGGAACTAAACTTGAATCCTCTCGAATGTAGAAGTCAAGTGTAATGGGGCATTCGCGAGGTCCGAACAGCATGGACGATGAGGCACAATTCATGCGGCGGGCCATTGAGATCGCTGAACGAGGTAGGCATCGAGTAATGCCTAACCCACTGGTTGGTTGTGTTCTAGTTAAGGATGGAAAAATCATCGCAGAAGGTTGGCATGACCACATAGGAGGTCTGCATGCAGAACAGATGGCGATTGCCGATGCGGAGGCAAAAGGAGTAGCCACTCAAGGATCCACAGCCTATGTTACGTTAGAGCCGTGTAATCACTTTGGCAGAACTCCACCATGTACCGAAGCCCTACTCTGGGCCGGAGTAAAGAGAGTGGTAATCGGAGCTGATGATCCAAACCCAACAGTGCGTGGAGAAGGTACTGCTGCACTAGTGAATTCAGACATAGAGGTAGAATCTGGACTTCTAGCCGAAGAATGCAACGCACAGATGAGTGAATTCATGCATTGGTGTGAAAATATGCGTCCAGAGGTCCTATTGAAGGCTGCAATCGATGCAAATGGTAGAGTAGATTGCGACCCAAATGAGTCGGCACAGCGCTTTTCTTCACCAGAATCATTGGAGATTGTTCATGCACTGCGTGCAGATTCAATGGCGATTCTAGTTGGTGTTGATACCGTTGTCCGCGATGATCCCTCTTTGACGGTACGTGGACCATACATAGGCCCACGTAATTCGCCAATACGAGTTGTAGTTGACCCAAGTGGTAGGATTCCAAAGGACTGCAAGTTGATGAATGACGGTAAAGCGCCAACCCTACTGATTCATGTTGATTCATACGAATCAGCAAATTCAGACAAACAACACGTTGAGCGTGCAGTTCTTTCGGCTAGTAATGGAGAAATTCCAATCGCTCGTATTCTAGATTATCTCGGAGATAGAGGAATCCAATCTTTGTTGGTAGAGGGTGGCCCAAATACTTGGAGGAGATTCCTAGCAGAGGGTCTTGTAGATAGGGCTCACATTTGTCAATCACCAGTCAAATTGAGTGGAAGTGGAACTGTATTCTCGGATAATGAGTTGAGTTCCGCTGGCTTGAGTAAATTTAGAGAAATTGAAGTCGGTGGGGACAAGATTAGTCATTGGAGGCGAGAGGATTAGCCAATTGTCTGAACAAACTTGGCTGCAAGGCTTTCTTGCAAATCCACTGGTAAAGTCATTCATTGCCTACTCTATCTTTCGATCCTTCTATGGAATGGGCATACTGATTGTGACGTATTTCATTGCTACCAGCGAGAATAATCCTTGGTGGTACTCACTGGTTTTCCTTATGTTCTCGATGGTATTCTCAAGAGTATTATTCCGCTGGATAAAGAATCGGCGATCTACAGAAGATTCGAGTGTTGAGTAGTGTAAATCTCATAGTCCGTTGGCCTTCGATAGCATCGTGGATAACGAGGTATTCCTTCTACTGATGTTGGTTGGGGTATTCGCTGGATTCGTAGATAGTGCTGTAGGAGGTGGTGGCCTTCTGAGACTACCAGCAATGTTAGCTGCTGGTTTACCTCCTCACATTGCTCTTGGAACGAATAAGTTCGCATCGGCAGCAGCTGCAGCGATTGCAAGTGCAAAATATCTCGAAAGTGATATTGTACCAAGAAAAGCTGCATTTATTGGTTGGATTGTGATGATTATATTCTCAATAATTGGCACCTATACTGTTTTGCTGATCGAATCAGATATGTTATTGCCGATTGTTATCATTGTACTGATTGTACTATTCTTCTATGTCTTATTAAATCCTCAATTTGGTAAGGAAGAGAACATCAAGGAGGAGAAGGTGGTTCCTCTAACCGTTGGTATGGGAGTTGGATTTGGTTGGTATGACGGCTTCCTTGGACCGGGCACAGGAAGTATGCTAATGGCTGGGTACATCAAAGGTGCTGGATTTGGTATGGACAGGGCTGCTGCGACTGCTAGAATTCTAAATTTTGGAGGAAACATTGGCTCATACGCAATGTTCGCAATAGCAGCATCTGTGAATTACAAAGTAGCGATTCCTTTTGCATTGGCTAACATGATTGGAGGTTATCTAGCACCCGGTTATGTTCTGAAGTATGGTTACGCACTACTTCGACCAATGTTTCTCGTAGTCGCAGCTATCATGATTACAGTTCAGATTGTCAGTTATCTGAATTAGTGGTGGGCGATACAGGATTCGAACCCATGTCCTAGCGTCCGAAGCGCCAGATGATATCCAGACTACACCAATCGCCCTTATTCTCTCGACGACAGACTACCCGTCTTCAATGCGACGGGTGAGCGACAACCAATAATCGAGCCAGCGAGCGGTGAACTTTGACTGGAGCAGTTAGCGCGACTTTCCATCCACGATCGAGCATTTCGTCGGCTACCTTTGACCAAGGTTTGCCCATCACCAGGTAGTCAATGGGTTCATCTGAATTATCTTTCAAAATAGCAGGATCTGTAGGAAGAAGGGTGCATAGAGAGCCTGAATGATCAATAGTTCTAGCGGCAGAACAGGCCTTGAGGAATAGTTGGTATCCGTCATCTGATTTCCATGCATTCCGCCCATATGGAGGATCGAAGGCAAAGATTGCTCCACTGATTTTGCCCCATACATCTGGAGTTAAACCTACACCAGATTCTTGCACGTCCCATGTTGCCGAATAGTCACTACAGAGGTCATCAGATACCCATTGCAAATTCTCTTCTGTGCCTTTCACCATCTTTGGGTCAAGATCACTTGCAAGTACGTTAAGTCCGGCTAACATCGCCTCTATTGCGATTCCACCCGTTCCACAGAATGGATCTATTACCGTCGTAGGTTCTGAATCCGAGCGATGGCCGAGTGATATCATCAGTCTAGCCAATCTAGGTTCTAAGGAGACCGGTTGGAAGAATGGGCGATCGGTAGGTGAACGTCCTCCCCAACCTGACCGCTGCCAATTTTCCTGTTTCAATCCCCAGATAATCATCGGTGGAGAGAGGTATAGTGGGTCGGGATGATTTGGTGGATCTTCTGGGCCCGCTAGGAAAACCACGATTTCATTGTCGGGATTCTCCAAATCTACCGGACGTGATTCTCCAAAGACTCCAGCTCCTACATTCTGTGCAATTTCTGAACGGGAAAAACCTGCTAAGGACGAACCGATTACATTGACTCGGACTGCAAAACTACCTTCTGGAAGATTCTCTTTCGCCCAATCTACTATTTGTCGGATAATATTCTCTGGTTCTACAACTTCACTATGCTCAGCATTACACAGTACTTCGTCGACTAATGCCGACCTGCTGAGTCGATTGAGCGATCTCTCATCTGTCGAAGTAGTTACTATAACTCTCGGATGAATGAAACCTACAGGGCCAACCAATGCTTCAGCCTCTGAACGGAATAATGCTGGATGCCAGCCGCTTCCAATCAGCATAAGCCCACTCAACCTGCTTCCTCCTACCTCCTCGCCCCCGACTTCAACCCTAAATGCCTCGACGGGTAGGATAGGCTAAGCATCGGCAGGGGGGAGTGAATCTGGGCTGTAATTTGAGAGACTTAGCCACCGCACATCCACTCGAACTGAACGAGATGTCAGGTCAACGTATAGCCGTCGATGTCTTCCTTAATGCCTACCAATTCATCACCAGTCTAGTGGGTCAGGATGGAAAGCCACTATCTTTCGATGGAAGGCCTGTTGCTCATTTGATGGGGTTTCTTGACCGAGCAACTTGGATGCTTGAGAATGGTATCGAACCTGTATTCATCTTCGATGGCCGCCCGCATGATCTGAAGATGGAAACCCTAGCTGGAAGAAAGGAGCGCAAGGTTGAGGCAGTAGAGAAGTGGGAAGCAGCAATTGAGACTGGAGATATGGCTCTTGCAAAGAAACTCGGACCACAAACTGCAGAATACACACGAGACATGGTTGCTGAAACTAAGCGGCTGTTCGATTGTCTTGGTCTAGTTTGGATAGAAGCACCGATGGAAGCGGAAGGTGCTGGTGCTGTTCGTTGTGCAAACGGAGAGGTAGCCGCGGTGGCGAGCCAAGATTGGGACACTCTACTATATGGCTCACCGGTTATGATTCGAAATCTTACTAGCCACGGACGCAAGAAATTCGGTCGATTGTTGACCGCTGAGAAGGTAGTCTTGCAAGAGTTACTAGACACTCACGATATTACTAGAGAACAATTGGTCGACCTTGCAATAATGATTGGAACAGATTTCCATCCTGGAATTAAGGGGATCGGGCCAAAAACCGGTTTGAAACTAATCAAAGAGCATGGTACGATGGAAGCAGTTTCTGAGGTCAAGGAATTTGAGATGCCAGAAGATATTGAGACCATTCGTGGTCTTTTCCTAGACCACCCCGTACATCCGGATCCGATTCCAAACGCTACACGAGCGGTTGAGAAGGATTTGCGGGACTTCCTTCAAGGAGAGTGTGGATTCTCTGATGGAAGGCTACAGAGGGCTTTGGATAGGTTGGCTTCTGCTAATCATCTCAAATCCGATAGTCAGCCGACCCTCTTCGATTTCTGAGGATAAGAAAAAGGGGCGGTTCGCTCGGGGACTGAAGCGCCCCCGAGGAACCTGTCACCGCGAATCAACGGACCGCGGGCCTGAGCAGTAATCAACCAACGTTACTGTATCACAGTAAGCTGCCGTCGCTTTCATCCTCGTCGAGGATTCCATCGGCGTCATCGTCGTCATCTAGATGGTCTTCAATACCGTCATTGTCATGGTCAAATTGACCAGTCAATGGGTTGCCATCATTCTGCTCGAACCAGTCGGAAAGTCCGTCGTTGTCGTCATCTGTATCTACTCTGTCGGTTAGACCATCGTTATCGTGGTCGTATCTCCAGAGACCGATTGGGCCGTCGATTTCGTCGACATCGAGGATGTCGTCGTTATCGTCGTCCGGGTCAACTCCGTCATCTAATCCGTCATTGTCGTGGTCCCTGCGGTAATCTTCTCCGTTTGGTCCAACGTCATTCCAGTTGTCGATGCCGTCGTTGTCGATATCGAAATCGATGTTGTCGCGTACTCCATCATTGTCGTGATCGTAGATATCCGAGTTAGGGTCGCCGTCATTGACTTCCTCGCGGTCGTCTATGCCGTCGCCGTCGTCGTCATCATCCTCAGCGTCATTGATGCCGTCATTGTCGTGATCCTCTGGGAATTCATCCACATTATCGGGGATTCCGTCATTGTCGTCATCAAAATCCAAATCGTCTGGAATACCATCGCCATCGTTGTCGTTCTCGCCGTTCTGGTCTTGGTTGTCGAGCTGCTGACTTTGCTGCTGGTCGGACTGCTGGCCCTGCTGACCCTGACTGTTGTCTTGGGTCTGGCCTTGCTGCTGCTGGTTCTGACC
>DAMG01000084.1:0-161 GCA_002497025.1 Euryarchaeota archaeon UBA126 | reverse complement strand
TGGGACTCTTGGTCTCCCTGTTGTCCACTCTGTTCTCCACCTTGCTGCTGGCCTTGGCCGTTGTCTTGCTGGTTGGATTGTTCTCCACCTTGCTGACCGCTGCCTTGCTGACCGTCTTGACCGGATTGGGAACCTTGGTTCTGACCTTGGCCCTGTTGGCC
>DAMG01000015.1:12527-14699 GCA_002497025.1 Euryarchaeota archaeon UBA126 | reverse complement strand
CCAAGGTGTTGTGAAGAGATTTGGTGTTAAACTACTCAGCCACAAGAACTCAAAGAAGCGCCGTCAGATTGGAAATATGGGTGACTTCGGTACCGGTTATGTCCGAAAGACAATCCGTCAAGCAGGTCAGATGGGGTATCATCAGCGCACAGAATTGAACAAGCGCGTACTTCGAATTTCGAATCCAGACGAGTCCGATGTGACTCCGGCAGGTGGCTTCCTTCACTATGGAGAAGTTACCAATCCATACATGATAATCCAGGGTAGTTTACCAGGTCCGGCAAAGCGCCTACTGCGCTTCCGTGACGCCGTCCGCCCAAATTCGAAAATGCATGAAGTGGATCTGACCTATGTCAGTACTTCGAGCAAGCAGGGAGTGTGATTAAATGAAGACAAAGTCATACAATCTTGTAAACAATGTCGAGCAAGAAGAAATGGACGCAGGTCTATTAGCGGAAATGTATCAAGTTGAGGTAAAGGACGGTAAGTCTCTTACTCTACCTTCTGTATTCAGTTCAGAGATTCGTGAGGATTTAATCCGCCGAGCAGTTCTGGCCAGTAGAGCAAACCGCAGACAGGCCTACGGTCACCGCGAGCATGACGGAAAGCGAGCACCACAGCCAGGAATGAAGCATTCAGTAGAATGGTGGGGTAAGGGGCGAGGTGTCTCCAGAATTATGAGGAAAGCAGGACAGCGTACTGCTGCTCAGAACCCACATACACGAGGTGGCCGAAGAGCTCACGGTCCTATGGTTGCGAAAGATTGGACACAGAAAATCAATAGCAAGGAAAATGCATCAGCACGCGACTCAGCAATTTCGGCAACAGCCAATTCAGAAATTGTCGCTGCTCGTGGCCATCAATTTGACAGTGGTGTTAGGTTCCCAATCGTAATCGACGGATATGTAGAGAGCCGCGAAGAAGGAGACGAGAAGTATTCTATAGAGTCCATTCCACTACAGTATTCAACTCGAAAGTTTGTTGCTATGATGGAAGGTCTCGGACTAGGTGAAGATCTAGAGCGAGCTCGTACCGGTCGTAACATACGCGCAGGAAAGGGCACAATGCGCGGCCGCAAGTATAGGACACCGAAGAGTGTTCTATTGGTTGTCGCTCAATCTGACGGCTTGGCAAAGGCCGCTCGAAACGTACCAGGCGTCGACGTTGTCGCTGCTAAGGACCTGAGCGTTGAGGATCTTGCTCCTGGGGGCGATGCAGGTCGTCTCACAGTTTGGACCAAGGATGCAATAGGGGCGCTGGAGTGATTGACATGGTAGACCCGTATGATATTATTCAAATGCCTTGGATTACCGAGAAAACTCTCGAGGCTCGCCGAGTCGCAGACCAAGAGGGCGACTATAGAGAGAATAACAACAGAATCGAATTTATCGTTAGGCGCGAAGCGACAAAAGCGGATATCAAAGCAGCAGTTGAGGAACTGTTAGATGTTCAGGTTGCGAAGGTCAACACGAAGATCACTATCACAGGCAAGCACGCATCTGTGCGTCTTGCTGATGGCTACGATGCGGAGGATGCAGCGCTCAAGTTAGGAGCGTTCTGATGAGGTGATATTATGGGTAAGCGCACACGTTCACAACGCCGCGGTTCAAGTCCAAAGAATCGGGTGTCAAGTCACAAGTTCCCTGCTGCTAACCGTATCCCACGCGTAAGCGAGAAAATGGGAGAGGTAACCGACCTAGTTCACAGCGCGGCTCACACAGCCCCTCTTGCTCGTGTCAAGTTCGATGATGGAACCACTGCTCATATTGCCGCACCAGAAGGTGTTTCAGTAGGTCAAGAATTGGCTTTCGGAGATAACGTAAGTTTGCGACCTGGTAATGTGACTAAACTCTCTGAGATTCCTGAGGGTACTCCGATATGTAATATTGAGTCTCGACCCGGAGACGGTGGAAAGTTCGCTCGCTCTGGAGGAAACTCAGCGGTTCTCGAGACTCGTATGGGCGATAAGGTTAGGATTCGGCTGCCAAGCGGTGCGATGAAAGATCTTGCAGCATCTTGCCGCGCCACTATTGGTGTACTCGGTGGACACGGTCGAACCGATAAGCCACTGATGAAGGCTGGTGCTGCCCACTACCGTGCAAAGGCACGTGGAAAGCTCTACCCAACGGTCAGTGGTGTGGCGATGAATCCAGTTGATCACCCACATGGTGG
>DAMG01000015.1:0-12236 GCA_002497025.1 Euryarchaeota archaeon UBA126 | reverse complement strand
AATCCAGTTGATCACCCACATGGTGGAGGTAACCATCAGGCGGTTCACGGACCTAACTCTGTCAGTCGCAATGCGCCACCTGGTCAGAAGGTAGGAAACATCGCTCCACGTCGAACCGGACGTGGAAGGACAAGGGAGCAGTGAGGTGTAAATTATGGCACGTAAGAAGAAGATGTTCCGCTCATCTAAAACTGCTCGACGTCAGGCCCGAAAGCGTCGCTCGACAATTGCTGAGCGCCGTAAGAAGGAATTCCTTTGGCGTGGATTAAACATGGAGGAGTTGAGTGCACTTCCACTATACCCTCCAGAAGATAACCCAGATGCGCCATGTATCGCTACACTAATGCCTTCTCGCGCCAAGAGATCACTATCTCGAGGTCTTTCCGAGGAAGCAGAGAAATTCCTAGAGAAGGTTCGTGCAAATGGTGGCTCAAAGATGGTCAAGACACACTGCCGAAGTATGTACGTATTACCAGAGATGGTCGGCACTACAATCGGTGTACATAACGGCCGCGACTTCGTCAAGGTCGAAGTTATTCCAGAAATGATAGGACACGCCTTGGGCGAGTTTGCTCCAACCCGTAGATCGGTAACGCACACTGGTCCTGGTGTAGGTGCTACTCGGTCAAGTAAGCACGTGGCATTGAAGTGAGGTGAAGAAGAATGAGTCGAATTTCAGGTAAGCCACAATCCGGATATACTCAACTGCTTGAGGGTTCTAATTTAGCTACTGCACGTGCAGTAAATCTAGACATCCACCACAAGCACTGCTACCAAATTGCCAAGTTCATTCGCGGAATGAATGCTGTCGATGCTATCGAATACCTAGAGAAGGTGATGGACAAGAAGGAAGCGATTCCTTACACTCGTAGATCTAGGAAAGGAAAGGGTGGAAACACCATGGCGGGTCACCGAAAAGGAAAGATGGGCCCAGGGCGCTATCCATACAAGGCCTCGAGAGAATTCGTCAAACTGATTAACAGCGCTATGGAAAACGCTCGCCAGCGTTACGATACAATCGATGCTGAAGACATGGTAATCACTCATTGTGCGGCGCACCGAGGTCAAGTCCACACTGGTTGGAAACCTCGCGCCCAGGGGCGTGCTACACCCAAGAATCACTACCAAGTCAATCTCGAGGTTTTCCTAGAGCACTTCGGCGATGAAGAGGGAGAGGAAGACGAATTCTGAGGTGAATATGATGAGTAAAGTAAACACAATTCGAAACATCGTTCACCGTAATATAGAGCGTCAATTAGTTCGAGAGTATCTTCTAAAGGAGACCGAGCGGGCAGGATTTGGCGGCCTTGAATTCAACCGAACTCCTGATGGTACTAAGGTCACCTTACAAGCCGAACAAGTCGGCCGGGTAATCGGTCGAAGAGGTAAGGTTATTCATGAACTGCAGCGCAGATTGCAAAATGATTTCAATCTGGAGAAACCTCGTCTTGAGGTTAACGAAATCGAAGAACCCCGTCTAAATGCACAGGTAATGGCGAGCAGACTAGCATCATCTCTTGAGAGAGGTTGGTTCTTCCGCCGAGCAGGTCATAGTACTTCTCAGAATATTATGGACGCTGGTGCTCGTGGTTGTTTGATCATACTCTCAGGAAAGATTTCTGGAGCACGCCACAGGGTTGAGAAATTCCAGAAAGGCCACATTAAATTCTGTGGTGAAACTGCTATCCAGTTAATGGATGAAGGATTTTCTACAGCAGTCAAGAAACTAGGAACAATTGGTTGTACTGTAAGAATCATGAGGCCTGGGGTAAAATTACCACATGAAATATCTATTCAAGACAGACAAGAATCGGGCTTAGGCCCAATAGAAGAGGTATCCATGCTGGAGATACCAGACGAGGATCCAGAATTATCTGCTCAGGTAGAAGAGACTGAAGTTGCCGACACCGAAGAAGTCGTCGACAGTGTAGTCGAAAAGATGGCAGAGATGGAAACCGAAGCTACTGAAGAATCAATAGATGCACAAGAGGAGGAGTGAAAATGGCACATATCAAGTCTAGAGATATTGACCAGATGAACCCTGAACAACGCGAGCGTCGTCTCGCCGAACTAAGGGAAGAACTTCTCCAACTACGTGCTCAGCAAGCTCTTGGAGGTTCATCATCTGATGCGGGCGCCTACAAGCAAACACGAAGGAGCATTGCACGTCTTTTGACGAAGATGTCTGAGGAGAGTAAGGAGTAGACTCAAATGGCAGGCATTTGCAATCTATGTGGTCTACCCGATGAACTATGCATCTGCCAAGAAATAGCAAAAGAACAACAGAAAGCAATCATTTCAACAGTAAGAAGGAGGTATGGAAAGATGGTAACAATGGTAGAAGGAATCGATGATTCTGCTATCGATATTGGGAAACTTGCAAAGTTGCTGAAGAGCGCTTGTGCTAGTGGTGGTACCGTAAAGGGCCGCACCATCGAACTCCAAGGCGAGCACAAGAAGCGTGTAGCAAAGGTACTCGAACAAAATGGCTACCAAGTGGAGGTGCGCTGAATGAGTATCATGCATGCAGCTTGGTTGGCTCGAGAAATCGAAGTTGTTCGAAGCCGAGATCCGAGTCTGATTGGAGTAAGTGGGATGATAGTTGAAGAAACCCGTAGAACTCTAAGAGTTAGGACACTTAGCGGAGAAGTTACTCTTCCTAAGGATGTAATCACATTCACAATCGATTCAGAGGAGGTCGAAATCGATGGCGCTGCCGTCACACAAAGGCCTGAGGATCGCATTAACCGAAGATATAGGAGGAACTGAAAATGAAAGATATTGGAGTAGACGTCCGTGCCCCTGTTGGCGAATGGGATGGTGACCAAAATTGCCCATTCTACGGTAGTCTCAGGCTACGTGGACAAATCATTGAAGGAACCGTGTCATCTATTGGAATGAGTAATTCGATTATTGTTCAGCGCGAGGTCACTCGATACATGAAGAAATACGAGCGCTATGAGAAGAGAACTCGCAGATATGCTGCACACTTACCATCTTGTATTGGCGAGGTTGAAAGTGGCGAGACGGTCCGAATAATGGAGTGCAGACCACTTTCCAAAACTGTCAAATTTTGTGTAATTGAGAAGGGGGGTTCTGAATGAGAGGGGTAGCAGGTAGGGCAACGGCCGGATTGCCTAGCATGGCTAGGATGGATTGCGTTGACAATACCGGAGCTAAGGTAGTTCAACTGATTACGGTCTTGAAGAAGGGTGGCGTTGCTCGCCGATATCCTTCTGCAGGAGTTGGAGACATGATTCGTGTCACCGTCCGCCGTGGTACGCCAGAGACTCGCCGTCAAATCTTCAATGCGGTTATCGTGCGCCAAAAGAGACCATTCCGTCGAGTTGATGGAACTTGGGTACAATTCGAAGACAATGCTTGCGTTATTACGAATGAGCGAGGCGATGTCAAAGGGTCCGATATCAAGGGGCCAGTAAGCCGAGAAGCGGCTGAGCGATGGCCGAGGATTGCCGCTACGGCAAAGCAGATTGTGTGAGGTGTGAAGTATGGTAAGTAAGAAAGCAGGAAAACAGCGTCAGGCACAAACTGACGCCCCAATTCACGTCCGCAGGAAGCGTATTCGCGCGCGCTTGGTCACTGAAGATCCAGATTTAGCAATGATTCGTACCGTAACTGTAAGAGTTGGGGATGAAGTGGAAGTTTTGCGTGGAGATTTTGGATTCCCAAACAGTGTAAAAGCTGATTCACGTGGAAAGAGGCTAGGGCAATCCCGTGGTCGTGCAGGGGTTAAGTCGAGTATTGTTGGTGTTGATACCAAGACTGGCTATGTATTAGTCGAAGGAGTTACCGCCAACACCGCTGATGGTAAGGAACAGGCACTACCAATTCATCCATCCAATCTTATTGTTACCAAGTTGTATGATGGAGATCCACTTCGCATAAAGCGAATCATGGAGAGAGCTAATGGAGGTGCTGAACAATGAGTAGCAGTCATATGAAGAGATTAACAATGCCACGAAGTTGGCCACTTACTCGCAAAACTGACATTTGGGTCCAGAAGCCTAACCCTGGTGGACACAGCGATGAGATGTGCATGCCTCTTGGACTCATATTGCGTGATGTGCTAGAACTCGCTCACTCTCAGAGAGAGGCCAAGCGCATGATCGCAACTCGAAAGGTCCTCGTTGATGGAAGAATCGAAACCGATGTCGGTAGAGGTGTGGGGCTAATGGATGTCCTAACAGTAGGCGATGATAACTACCGCTGTATTTTGGATGAAAATGGAAAACTTCGATACCGTTCAATTTCTTCCAAGGATTCCTCAAGCAAACTTTGTCGAGTTATGGGCAAGACAACAATTCGTGGCGGAAAGACTCAGATTCACCTACACGATGGAAGAAATATCACTATTGATGATGCAAAGAAATACAATTCAGGAGACACGCTAGTAATTTCACTACCTAATCAAGAAATTTCAGGACATCACGAATTCTCAGAAGGAACGTTAGCGTACTTAACGGGTGGTAGCCACATTGGTAGCACTGCAAAGGTTGTCTCAAAAGACGTAAAGCGATCATCAAAGGCCAATGAAGTCAAATTCGAAGATTTCGGAACGATTGCAGATTACGTTTTCTTAATTGGTTCAGAGAAAGATCTACCACTGGAGGTGGAAGCATGAGTGATACCGCTAATCCAATGTTAACTCCTAGAATTACTAAAGTCACCGTGAATATCGGTGTTGGCGAAGGTGGAGCGCGCTTACAACTTGCCGAGAAGGTACTGGAACTACTAACTGGTATGAAGCCAGTTCGAACTCTAGCCAAAAGCACAAATCGTGAACTTGGAACTCGAGAAGGCGCTCCAATTGGTTGTAAAGTAACTATTCGCGATCTAACTAATGCCGAATCATTTCTTAAGGATGCCTTTTGGGTGAGAGAAAACACCCTCCCTGCATGGAATTTCGACCAATCTGGAAACCTATCATTCGGAATTGCAGATTATACCGATTTCCCAGAGCAGAAGTATGACCCAGACATAGGTATCTTCGGCATGGACATCAACATCGTACTCGAACGCCCAGGTCACAGGGTATCTCGCCGTCGCCGCCGTGCGGCAAAGGTAGGGGTGCCCCACCGAGTGGGTAAGACCGAGTCCATGGAGTGGTTCAAAGAACACTTCGGACTTACCCTTGTGGAGGAGTGAAGTATGGCAAGAGATCACGGAGAAAGAATTGGCAGAAGCGATGGATGTCGCCGCTGCGGACGCAAGCGCGGCATGATTCGACGACATGGTCTGAGATTATGTCGTCAGTGCTTCCGAGATGTGGCACCACAAATCGGGTTCAAGAAATATACATGAGGTGATGAAGGATGCAGTTTGACCCATTGAGTGACGCATTTGTCCGCATCTTTAATGCGGAGCAAGCAGGACATTACGAAGTGACTGTTAACCCAGCGAGCAAGCTTCTAGGAAGTATGCTCTCAATCATGCAACAGTCAGGATACGTAGGTGAATATCAGAAGATCGAAGACGGCCGTGGAGGGGGATTCCGTGTAGAGTTGATTGGAGCAATCAACCGCTGCGGTGTAATCAAGCCACGCCACTCTGTAAAGAGGACTGATTATGATAAGTGGGAATCAAGATATCTTCCTGCACAGGATTTTGGTCTTCTAATTCTAACTACCAATCAAGGTGTCATGAATCACCACGATGCGAAGAAGGGGCGTGTCGGCGGGCGTTTGCTCGCGTACATTTTCTGAGGAGGGATTAAGGATGCCGAAGTTGGATAAGATTTCACACAGTATCAAACTCCCAGAAGGAGTTTCCGCTACAATCGACGGTCACAACGTTACCGTAGCAAAGGATGGCAAGTCACTGACCCGTGAGTTCCGTCACCCGCGCGTCGAGGTTCGCGATTCAGCCGATGGAATGGAGGTGTTCGTTAACCTACCACGACGCAAGGAAAAAGCACTTGCTGGTACCTGGGCTGCACATCTCAACAACATGGTAAGAGGTGTTGATTCGGGCTTTGAATACAAATTGAAGGCAGTCTATTCTCACTTTCCTATGACTATTAAGGTTCAAGGAAATGAAATGACTATCACCAATCTATTCGGTGAAAAGGTACCTAGAGTCGCAGCACTTCCATGGTCACCTGCTGATGTAGAAGTAAAGGTGGCAAATAAGACAGATGTTACAGTCATTGGAGCCGATCGGGAGAAGGTTGGACAAACTGCAGCCAATATTGAGCGTGCTTGCCGAATCAAGAAAAGAGATCGACGTGTTTTCCAAGATGGAATTTACATTGTATCAAAGGGGAATGAGTGAGGAGGGATTATAATGGAATATGATAGCATGACAGTCGCTGAACTCAAGGATTTGCTTCGTGATGCTGGCCTACCAGTTTCTGGAAAGAAGGCGGACTTAATCGCCCGATTACAAGAGGCTGCGGATACGCCTGCAGAAGCAGAAGAATTAGAGGAAAAGGTCGAAGAAGAAGAGATGGATATCGAAGAAGATGAATTCGAATCTGACGATTTCTTTGAAGACGAATGGGACGACTTACACACCGCTCGCCAAAAACCAGTACTTGATGAAGATACAAAGGCTGCATTAACAACCCGTGCTGCTCAAAAGAAGAATACCCCATCCTTCCGAAGGCAGGAATGGTTCCGCTACAAGCGTCTTTCCCGCACAGGTTGGAAGAAACCTCGAGGTGATGATTCCAGCCAGAGGAAGAACCGTAAGTACCGTTCAGCCTTGGTCCGAGTTGGCTATGGAAAGATAGCTGCAGCACGAGGACTACACCCTTCTGGATTTGAGGAGGTTCTAGTGAACAAGAGTAGTGATCTCGAAGGTTTAGACCCTGAGACGCAAGCAGTTAGAATCGCCAAAACCGTAGGTAACCGAAAGCGATCTGCAATCCACGATAGAGCTGACGATTTGGGTCTGAGAGTTCTCAATCGACGCCGTATCTCACGGAGGGGTGACTTGCGATGATGATAACAAATCAAAAGAGGCTCGCGGCTGCTATCTTTAGCCAGCGCGAAGGACGCGTTGTTGGTGTCCATAGAATTTGGATTGACAAGGACTACCTAGATGATGTGGCAAATGCTGTACAGAAGGATGATGTCCGCAGACTAATCGATGAGGGCATTATCAAAGCCCGTCCATTAGTTGGTACTAGCCGCTCCCGTGCTAGAAAGGCCTCAACTCAGAAGTCAAAGGGTCGTAGAACAGGTCAAGGTTCCAGAAAGGGTTCATCAAACTCACGAAACCCACGCAAGGAACGATGGATGAGGACGATTCGTGCTCAGCGTAGAACCTTGAAGGAAATGAGAGGAGATGAATCACTAACTTCCTCCGAATATCGTTACTACTACAGGAAGGCTAAGGGCGGATCGTACCGTTCTGTCTCCCACATGATGTCGAATATGGAAATCGACGGAATCAAGCTCGGAGGTGAGCAATGATGGCATACGGAAAGAATCAGAGGTTACGCTTCAAGCGTCGCCGAAACGGTGAGACAGACTACCGACGCAGAATGAAGATGCTTCGAGGAGGTGTTGCTCGTGCTGTTGTTCGAGTCACAAATACTCAGACAATTTGCCAATTGGTGAATTACGAAACAACAGGTGATACCACCCAAGTATCAATCGATGGAAGCACTCTAGTTGAGAAGCATGGGTGGCCTATCGATGCCTCCCGAAAATCGATTCCGGCAAGTTATGTTGCAGGATATGCGATGGCAAAGGCAGCTATTTCTGCAGGGCACAATGAAGCAATTCTCGATATTGGTCTTGCGGCTTCAACCTCTGGAAACAGGGTGTTTGCAGCTCTCAAGGGAATGGTGGATGCTGGTATGGAGATACCACACGGTGAAGACGTATTACCAGATGACGATAGAATCAATGGTTCACATATCGATGCCTCGATTGCAAAAGTGGTTGAGGCAGCAAAGAAATCAATTGAGGAGGCCTAATCATGAGCGATGAAGAATCCGAAATTGTAGAGACTGCACCAGCAATCGCCCCAGGTCTAGCACTAGCCTTGGCTGAGGAAGAGGACGCCCCCGTCCGCCGCCGCCGTGGCCCAGACCCACTAGCTGCCCTTCGAACTTGGCAACCTCGTACACGTCTAGGACGAATGGTCGCAAACGGTGAGATTCTAACCTATGAGCAAGCACTAGCTACTGGACTACCAATCCGTGAAGTAGAGATTGTCGATGCACTACTACCTGGACTTGAGGACGACGTTCTTGCAGTCAACATGATTCAGCGAATGACAGATTCAGGCCGACGTGTAAGGTTCAACGTCCTATGTGTTGTTGGAAACAGTGATGGATACGTCGGTTTGGCAATTTGCAAAGGTAAGGAAGTCGCTTCAACTATTAAGAAGGCCATCGATAAAGCCAAACTAAATCTAATCCCAGTAATGAGAGGAAACGGCTCTTGGGAATCTGGTGGAGGCCCAGGTACTTCGGTTCCACTGAAAATTACAGGGCGCTCAGGATCAACTAGAGTTACTCTGATGCCTGCTCCATCAGGTAAGGGCCTGGTTATCGGAGACTACGGTCGTAGAGTTCTACAATTGGCTGGAGTGACCGATGTTTGGAGTCGTTCTGCGGGACAAACACGAACTACAATCAACTATGCTAAGGCTACCTTCAATGCCCTTGTTGAACTAAATAAAACAAGATTCAGCGAGGGTGATAAAAGACGCCTTAATATCATAAGCGGGAGGGGTAATCAATGACTTTTCTAATCGTAAGAGTTCGTAGTGATCGTGGTGTTGAGCGAAGCATTCGTGACACAATGGCGATGATGAATCTAACTCGAGTTAACCACGCAACAATTGTACCTGAAAGTTCTACTTACGCTGGAATGCTTCAGAAGTCCAAGGACTTCGTTACATGGGGTGTAGTAGATGCAGGCACAATCGAGAACCTTCTCAAAGAACGTGGCCGAATGGTCGGCGACAAGCCAGTGGACGACGCTGCAATAAAAGCGGGATCAGACTTCAAATCGGTCAAGGATTTCGCAAAGGCCTTAGCATCTGGAGAGGCTTCAATGAAGTCTGTTGATGGACTAAAGCCAGTTCTTCGATTACACCCACCAAGAGGCTCAAAGGGCTGGGGTGGAATCAAGAGAGCTTACTCTGTTGGTGGTGCTCTAGGATTCCGAGGTGAAGAGATTTCTTCTCTAGCCGAGAGGATGATTTGAGGTGAATTAAATGGTATCAAGAACAAACAAATTCCGAGGACGCTCCCGTTACCACGGTCGCGGTAAGAAGGCTGGTCGAGGTGCGGGTCTACGAGGCGGACGTGGTAATGCTGGAATCAATAAGCATCGCTTAATGACCCGTCTGAAGTACATGCCTGGGCATTGGGGGATGCACGGTTTTAACCGCCACCCTAAGTTGAGAAATGTCAACGTTAGCATCAATCTAATACAAGTTTCTCAGATGGCCGAAGGAGATTCAATTGACCTAACAGAAATGGGCTATGACAAACTTCTGGGCAGCGGTCGTATAGACCGCGCTCTAAACATCTCAGTGGCTTCTGCAAGTGCTCGTGCGATCGAGAAGGTAGAAGCAGCTGGTGGTTCAGTGAACCTAAGCGACGATGATGATGAAGAATGGGAAGAATGGGAAGAAGAGTGATTTACACTGTTCACAATTGAATGAGAGGTGAAAAAATGGTTGAGCGCCGTCCTTCAGTACTTGGGATTGTGGCTCTTTCAGTCGTTTACTGGGGTGCTTTGGCATGGTGGCAACAGGACACATTGTTTGGCACTGACTCAGATGCCCAAATGAAGGCAATGACGATGTTTGCTACATCTTTCCCATACATTGGTTTCGTAATCTGGGGTACTTCCAATGATCTTCCAGAAAATATAGCTGAGATTCCGTATCTCGGACGGATGCTCAAGCCAGTAATTTGGCTAGCATTCATTGCATTCTTCTTCGGGTGGGGGTTAGAAGATTCATCAACTGTTGGATTCTTACTAGTCGGCGTAGGTATACTTGGTCTTGGAGCCGGTCTTGCGTTGGCCTGCCTAATGTATTCTGGTTCTGAATCTAGTAGATTGTATGCACTGCAACGACTAGTCGATGTATATCCATCTATAACAAAACCCGATGGTCACGTTAGATTCAACCAAAAATTGTGGACTACAACACTTGTCCTAATCATCTACTTCATGATGACAAACGTAATGATTTGGGGTCTTTCTGAGTCTACACTCGACGTATTCTCATCATTCCGTGCGATTATGGCTGGCGCATCCGGTTCGATCATGCACCTTGGAATAGGTCCTATCGTTACAGCATCGATTATCATGCAGCTTTTCGCTGGTGCAAAGATCATTCAATTAGATTTACAGGATTCTGCAGACAAGCAACTCTACCAAGGTGTGCAGAAGATATTGGTTCTATTGATGATTCCAATTGAATCGATACCTCAAGTATACGGGTTCCTTGATCCACATGAGGATATCATCATTCAGTTTGGCCTAGGTTGGGCAAATGCAATAATTGTGGCTCAACTATTCATAGGCTCATACCTTGTTTTCCTACTTGATGAATTGGTCAGCAAGTGGGGTATAGGAAGTGGTATTTCTCTATTCATTGCTGCAGGAGTTGCTCAGTCAACCTTCGTTGGAACATTATCTCCTATAGCAACGGTACAGGGTAGCCCTTACTCATTACAAAATCCTCCATCGGGGACCCTTCCCATGATTTTCTACACTCTTAGGACAGCAACGAATGCCGAATTGGTTTCGCAAAATGGTTTCGAACTCATATTACTGAACCATGCCAATCCTGTTGCGGCATTGATTTCTTCGATTATTGTGTTCCTCGTAGTTGCCTATGCAGAATCAAGTAAACTGGAATTGCCATTGACACATGGTAAAGTTAGAGGCCACAGAGGACAGTATCCAATTCGACTCGTCTATGCGAGCAATATTCCTGTGATTTTGATGGCTGCTCTTTTAGCAAACGTCAATATGTTCACTTTGCTATTCTGGTCACATCCAGTCCTTTCAACTGTACCAATATTGGGTAAGGAAGGCTCCTGGAGTATGGCTCATTGGTTTGGATCATATGAACCAGGGGCCACAACGCCATCGGGTGGATTTGCTTGGTACTCCTCTATGGTTAACGGTGTAGGTGATTGGTTGATTCCGTTATTGAATCAATCAGGGGATGCTTATGGTCACGAGCTTTGGCAGATTATGGTGCATGTTATCGTCTATGTGACATTCATGACAGTAGGTTCCACTATATTCGCGAAGTTCTGGATTGAGACAACAAACATGGGTGCAAAAGACGTTGCAAAACAAATAGAGCGTACAGGTATGCAAATCCCAGGATTCCGAAAGAATCCAGTTGTTCTAGAGAGAATCCTGGAGAGATATATTCCACCTGTCACCGTCTTTTCCGGTGCCTTCGTAGGTCTTCTAGCAGCTGGTGCAGATCTGCTCGGAACTGTAGGTAATGCCACCGGTACAGGTTTACTTCTAGCGGTCGGAATTATCCTCAGAACCTATGAACAAATTCAGAAGGAACAAGCCATGGAAATGCACCCTGTGTTAAGAGAATTCTTTGGCGCTGAATGATTTCTTTCCACTCGAAATTAATAGTTTCAAATGTCTAGAAAATTGAAGCGCGGCGTTTATATCTCAATACTAAGGAACAGCCTCGCAGCACATCGATTATCAATCTCAGGCTTCTCGTCATATTCATATACATAAGGTCGGTCGGCGACCTGCTGCGTCAGACTGGCGTTGGAGACTGAGGACTCTAGAGTCCGGTGATGTTCTCCATCAAGTCAGACGCACGCCGAGGAAATGCTGCCGCGAACTTAGTTCGTGGTTGAGAGGTGAACCACGTTCAACTTGACCCCCGACATAGGGGGTGCAAGAAGCAGATTATTTCGATTCAAATTCAAAAAATAGAATCGGTGATCCTGCGTCAATTTTCAATAAGAATCAGCAAAAACTTGTGATCCACTCGATACTTCCGTTAGGATTGTGATTCCGCTCACGCGAAATCCGGTTGATCCTGCCGGAGGCTACCGCTATTGGAGTTCGATTAAGCCATGCGAGTCGAGAGTCTTAGGGACTCGGCGTACCGCTCAGTAACACGTGGGTAACCTGCCCTATGCTGGGGAATAACCTCGGGAAACTGAGAATAATGCCCCATAGCCCACTACGCCTGGAACGGTGAGTGGGTCAAAGCTCCGGCGGCATAGGATGGGCCTGCGCCGTATC
>DAMG01000080.1:7338-22379 GCA_002497025.1 Euryarchaeota archaeon UBA126 | reverse complement strand
GGGAATCCAAGATACATGATGTAATCCCACCACTTTCCAATCCACCAATCATTGTCTCCAGTATTGATGAAATCATCGCGGAAGGAGGAGACACCATTGTCTAGATAGTCTCGTAGAGAAAAGCCAGAGATATCATTCTCTTCTTGCCATGCACGATAGCGATTCCAGCCATACTTCCAAATTGAGTAAGCGATGAAAAGACCACTGAACATTAGTCCGTATCCCCAAATGTGGTCTTGTACCTCTAGGAATTGTGGAAAAGCGACACCTGTTGAGTCGTCGACCAAAATCCATGTTACTGCACTTGGTAATCCAAAGAAGAATATTGCAAGGCTAGTGAATCCAACCGCTTGAGGTCTCTCGATGCCGTGGTCGACGAAGTTTCTGACACAAAGCTCGACTGTTGAAATCATAGAAGTTAGCGCTGCAAAAGACAACGCTAGGAAGAACATTGTAACCATCGCTAATTGCACAACAGGTCCACCGGGGGCCTGCGCGAAGACTTCTGGAAGTACTAGGAAGGTGATTGCACTGCTTCCACCACTAACCGCAGCCAGTGGGTCATCGACTACTGCGAATACCGCCATCATCACAGTTAGACCTGCGATGATTGAGATGCTATTGTTTGCAAGGCACATAGTAGCGGCATTGAGAGTTGTATCCTCGTCCTTTCTCATGTAGACAGAATAGGTAATTGCCATACCCATTCCTGCCGAACAGGACCAAGCGGATTGTGAAAGTCCGTTAATCCAAGTTTCAGGTTGGGCTAGATATTCTGGCTGAATACTAAACATATAGACAAAACCATCCAAACTACCATCTTCGAGATCCATTACGAATGATAGGAATAAGGCAGCAAATAGTAGAACGAATAGAGATATCATCAAACTGACATTGACCTTTTCGATAGCCTTCGCACCTTTCCAAATTGCCAGCATAGTGATTGCTACGGCGATGGCTTGGAAGAAGACCACTTCCATTGGATTCTGTAAGAAAGAATTCCAAACCTCAACGGTGTCTACCTCAGATCCTAATCCGCCTCTAACTGCAGTCTGGAAGTAATTGATACACCAGCCCGTTACGACCGCATAATAGAATCCAATCGCAGTTGAAATCCATGCTGTCCAAAGACCCATCCAAGCAAAGCGCTTACCTGCAAAGATACGGAATGTTCCAACAGTACCTGTTCGGCTTCGCTTTCCTAGAGCAAATTCAGCAATAATCAATGGAACTGACCAGAGGAATAGAAAAATCAACCAAGGGACTAGGAAAGAGCCTCCGCCATTTGCACCTACCATTCTTGGGAATCGCCAGATATTTCCCGTACCAATTGCTGCACCAATAGTTGCGAAGATTAGACCTAAACGGCCACTAAACTCGTCCGAGCCACCTTCTGCCATCAGATATCCTCCTCATCGATAAGGTGACTTTGATCATCGGGTAAACCAATTACTCCGCCCTCGTCGTCGAACATTGCCCTTAGGGTAAATCCGAGTCCACCCCAAACCATAGTTGCAATGAAAGCGAACATCAACAAGGCAAGTATTCCCGAACCAAATGGTGCTCGATAAGGAATAGATAATTCGTAATAATTTGCAGTATCAGAGTCTGGATATGTGAATGGGAATGCGCCATTTGTAGTGCCTAGCATAGCCTTATACTGTATTTTCCCAACTGCTGTATCTGGCAATGGTATATGAGATACAATACGGGTTCCATTAGAACCGTCCAGTAGAATACAATTCTCATCTTTTTCAATAAATTCACTCATGCTCCAACTAACAGAAATCCATTCTGTTGGACCAAAATCATCCTGCTGACGAGTTGGTTCAACCAATCTCCACATCAGATGAGTACGATTGATATCTGATGTGAATGGGAATGTGGAGTCGAGACACATACCAATTGGAATTTCTCCTTTCGATGGAACCATTACATCTGAGGGCATATCTATCCATTGCGTGCCAGTGGTATTCTCTATTCCGACAACTGCCCTATATCTCGGGTCGTCAGCGATTTCAACCATGTACCATGGAACCCCGACATTGCGAACTGCGATATGAGCAATATCTTCGGGATATTCATGGAACGCATTACCAATTTCCATAGTGTAACAGTATGAATTGTGGACACCATAATGCCAATCACAAAAGTCTCCTGTAGTTGGATACAAATCAGAAGACTGTAAAGCCGTATATTCGGTCATATCCCCCATTATATTACCGTGGTATTCCAAGAATTCTTGATCGGGATTATCACAATCTGTGCAATGACCCCATGGCCACAGTACCAATTCGGAAAACGAGTGCCAGGACAATGTAGCCTTGAATTCGGATGCACCATCTCCATCGTCATCATTCATTTCTGTCATGTCTTGAATGAATTTTGTCTCAGGCTCACTATTTCCTCCAAGCCAATCTTCGTCGATTTGCCCGTCTGCATCATCATCACTACCATCAACATGATCTTCGTTGATCAGGCCATCGCCGTCATTATCTTCGTAGTTCACGGGTCCATTGTAAACATCATTATTCGGACCGGATGAATAACATGCTCCGGGGAATAGAGGGCCTGTTGCCCCCAAAGGTGCTCCCCACTCATACTGATAATTTCGATTCAAATCTACTCCATCACAAGAAGAATCTACTTCTTCATCGATGTCTGGAAGAGGGGTGACACCGGTCACAGTATTGTCTCGTAGATTCTTTCTCCAACCACTGCGGTAGCAATTTTCCCATGCTGTTGGGCCACAGTATTCTTCCATGTCATATCTTACTCCATCTGTGTTCAACATTGGAATCAGGTATATTTCACGAGTATTGACCATGTCTGTGATGAACTGCTCAGAGAAATCTTCGTCAACGCCTAAATCTCCAGGGCCGCAAGCAATTCCATCTCCATTGGAGTCCTGAGCAGATGCGTTCAAACTTAGACAATCTCCATCGTTGTCGACTCCATCCCATCCATCTTCGTCAATTAGTCCGTCGCCATCGTTATCGATACCAGCCATTCCATAGTAGTAGGTCAACTGTTCCAAAAAGAACATTGGCACCTCGAAAGACATCCATTCCCGTGCATGGTGGTTTCCTACAAGCATGATGTCGGGTCTGTCAGCATAATTTCCATTATCACCGTTGAATTCATTGTATTCCCCATCGCCAACATTTGCTGTAATTTTCATCCAAGGGCTTCTGTGATTGTAATACCAACCCTCATATTCGGTAGCAGTCATTTCATCTCCTCTTGCATTTACTCCACCCAAGAGTCCTTCGTGGTATTCTAGGAAGTTCGGATTACGGTCTGCAAGGAACTGCATCCTATCCTTCATTGAGAAATAGTCATGGTAGGATCGGAATTGCAACTGGTCATTTGATTCGTGAGCCCAAGGAAATATCTGATTGACATAATCATCTGACCATATGTCCTCAGGAGCAAGGCCTGATTCGGCATCTTGAGCTAATACAGGTGTAACCATTGCAATCGGAGCCGCTACGGAAAGCAGAAGTGGTAAAATTAGGGCTATGGCGGGTATTCTGCGGGCTCGATAAACTTCGTCAGAGGCCGAAGATGAATTGCTGCTCGCCATGGGAACATGTTGGCGACATCGCAGTGGGTATTCAACGTCTCGCAACTCGGTCCATAGGACCGACGGGGGATTTATGTGGGGTTGGTCGACGGCAAAACCATGCAAGATAGCGAGGAGACCTCCGCTGAGGGTGCTGGATTTCTGGTCGACACATTGAATGATTTCATGGTCGGAGAAGATATTTTTCTAGGATTTTCTAGTGGCACAATAGGCGTAGTCATCGGATTAATCACACTCTCTGTATTCGGTGGAATTATCTCTAGGAGATTCCTATTCCCGAAAATTATGGACTTAATCTCCAAATCCGATAGAATTGATGGCAAAACCTTGCTTGCTCCAAAATCACTAGGTTGGATGATGGGATTCCTAATCTTCTCAGAAATGATGTCTTGGTTACAAAATAACTCGGAACCAGTATGGGATTCTTCGATCGCTGAAAACGCCATTGAGTGGTCCTTCACCTTCTTCCTACTCGGAATGTTGCTTGCAGCATATCGACTAGTGGACTATCTTGACGCTTTCATTGTCGTTGAGGGAGAAGAGAACGCAGCTAGTAGACGCTCACTTGCAAGTGTAGCTGAATCGGTTGGACATCTCGTGGTTGCACTTCTTGCAGCATTCGTAGTTGCAGGTCTTTTCGGCCTAAATTTGAATGGGTTAATCGCCGGTCTAGGTATTACTGGTCTTGCACTAGCATTGGCTGCTAGAGACAGTGTTGCAAATATCTTCGGTGCTATTTCGATAATCATAGACCAACCATTCAATGTCGGAGATTGGATTCTTGTTGAGGACATTGAGGGTGAAGTGGTGCAGATTGGTCTGCGTACCACATTGATCCGGTCTTCGGCTGATACTCTGATTACAGTTCCAAATTCAAACTTGGTCAATTCACCAGTTGAGAATTTTAGTCAGCGAAGATTCCGAAGAATTCAGCCAAGCTTTGAGTTTGAAGCAGACTCAGACCCCGCTTCCCTGAAGGATTTCTGCGAGAAATTATTGGCGAAAGTCAAAGACGACCCTAGAGCGGTCAAGGATGATGATTCTTGGGTGAAGATAAACGCCTTCGGCCCTTCGAAGGTAACTGTATCTTGCAATTTTTATTCAGTACAATCTTCTTCTTCGCAACGCGAAATGACTGAAGATTTGCTACTTCTTGCCAAGGAAATCGCGAAAGATTGCAGTCTAACATTCCATGAACCGCGCTTACGTCGCTGATTTAGAGGGGCGCGATTCATGACAATACTGGTACTGATTAGGCATGGCCAATCAGTGTGGAATGCGACTAATCGCTTCACTGGTTGGACTGATGTCGAACTCTCAGAAAAAGGAGAGGGCGAGGCTGCGACGGCTGGAGAACAATTAGCCGATGTTCGCTTTGATGTTGTACATACTAGTGCATTAATCCGCGCTCAAAAAACTGCTGAAATTGTGATGGGTAAGAACCGAGTGTCAGGAGAAATTCCTACCAAACAAGATGAGAGATTGAATGAAAGACACTATGGTGACTTGCAGGGGCTGAACAAGGCGGAGACTGCAGAAATCCATGGAGCTGAACAGGTCCATATCTGGAGGCGTTCTTTTGACGTTCCTCCACCAGGCGGCGAATCATTGGAAATGACCGCTGAGAGAACAATCCCATATTTTGTCGAGGAAATCATTCCTGATCTTGATTCGGGAATGAATGTCCTTGTAGCCGCACATGGTAATTCATTACGTTCAATTGTAATGCACATCGAGGAAATTTCGCCAGAGGAAATTACCAAGCTTGAGATTCCTACTGGAGTTCCTATGTACTACGAATTTGACAATGGAAAAATTAGCCGATTAGAGTGATCAATGAATTGACTCTTCGGCAGGTGGTGCCGCTGAGTGATATCGATAACGGAGGAATATCGCGATTGCGATTAGAACAATCGGAGTTGATGGGAATACCATATCTCCCTCGTTTGCGAGTCTAATCCAATTCCCTATACCCATTATTCCGAGGATTCCAGACATTGTTGAAATGGCAGATAGAATTCGAGAATTGAATAGAGACTTCTGCAACAGTGGAACTTTTTCGATAATGGTAACTGCCGGTTCTGGTCTACCCGATTGGTGAGATACTGCCTCTACAACATCTAGCATTGCTTGCTCATATTCCCAAATAACCACTCCACCTGTGTGAGCACTAAAGGAACGTTTACTACACCATTTTGGGGGTGCTTTTGACGACCAGCCATGAATCAAAGCAGCCCTTAAATGGATTATTTCTAACTCGGTTTCTGAATTCCAATGTAGGCGAGATAAGTCATGCATTAGGCTTGCTAGGTCTCGAATTGCTGGGAGATCTAGGTTGGTTTCAATGAGACCATGAGCAAGCCTAGAAGGGCCTAGTCTGATTGTCATCCTACCCTTCTCATCTTGTGAGAACATACTGAAACGAACATCTCCGATACTGAGGGTCGCTGGGGCCCCTCGAGTAAATGGAGCTCTCCAGAGAGCAGAGGCTTTCAGACGCTGTTCGATTTCTCCAAATCTCTCATTCCAGCGCTTCTGGTCCGGAGGATTTGTCCATTCCTCTTCTGCAACTTTGTGATAATCTCCTAGGTTAGCCCCGCAACGGTAGATGAGTGCTTTCGCCGACTTCAAATCATTACGCTGAAGATGATCCATGAGAACTGACTTTGCATCCGTAATTGCAGATTGATCTCTACGCAGGAGAATTAAATCCAATTCATCATGCTGAAACCCTCCACAAGGGATATTCGAAGCTTCTGGGGCGATACGTGAGCGTGGTCGAAGATTTGGTCCCCCCCATGGTTGTACCTCGGCTATCCAACTACCATCTGCCGCCTCTATGTGGTATACTGGCCCTCTATCCGTGGCCTCTGCTCGAATACTGCTTACTTCAGCCGGAACATCCCCCCAGGGTTCCAATCCATCAGTTGCAGTATTCCAACCTTCGACAGTGGCAAGAGATTCTTCTGGCTCAAGTAGGTTTAGTCTGAACCTCATTCCCCTCATTAGATGGGCTGTGAAGCCTGTAGGAGCCTCTGTGTCACAATCGACCTCCACCATTGCGGCTGGGCGCCATGCGCTGTTGAAGGCTGAATCAGACTGCGACACGACCGGGCGAAGCGCAATGAGGGCTTGATGGAATCGGTTGGGGGAGTTCTTTACATTCCAAAGGCTTGATTCGGGATTGACTAGACGATTGGCTATGATGGAGGCACCGGTTGAGATGCCGTTGGCCGTCGATATGGATGGCACACTAATTCTGACTGACATGAGTGTGATGAGCGCTAAGCGTGTTTTTCTCCGTAAACCATGGACGATATTTTCGACAATATTTCTTGAATTGACAGGAAAGAGAGCGAAATGGAAGAAGAATCTTGCTCGTCAGCTCAAATTTGACCCTGATGAATTACAGTACCACGAATCATTTGTTGACTGGTTAACCGGAGAAAGTGCTAGAGGAAGGAAACTCATTTTAGCAACTGCATCGGACCGATTGGTGGCTGAGATAATCGCAGCACATGTCGGTTTGTTTGACGATGTAATGGGATCGGATGGGAACATCAATCTGAGAGATCACAAGAAGGCCGAGGCATTGATTGCAAGATATGGTGAGAAAAGATTTGGATACGCCGGAAATAGCATTCATGACATTCCTGTTTGGAATCATGCAGGACAGGTAATCGTAGTAAATCCTGAGAGGGGCCTCTTGGATAAGGTAGGGGATTCAGCAGACCTTGTTTTTGAGTGATTTTTGTAAATCAAATGCGAACCTTTGCCGCCGACGACCTTTAGCGCAGTAGGCATTTGGTTTAGGCATGGGAAGAACCCGCAGTGCGTTAGGGCGCAGAATTGATGCTCTTGCTCATTGGCTACTACGGTGGCGAATTATTGCCACCCCAGCTAGATGGGTTGCGAATTCACGGCTAGCATGGAGTTTCATCTCTCGTACTGACAGAATCAGAAGGAGTCGGCTTCGTGAAAGAGTGGTTTCTTCTGGCCCTGAAATGATGCCAAAGCACATCTCAATGATTATGGATGGTAATCGTAGATTTGCTTGGGGCCGTTCGCTACAAACCGAAGCAGGACACTCTGCTGGAAAACAGAAATTGAAGGAAGTTATGCGTTGGATTCTCGACCTAGAGATACCTTACCTAACCGTCTATGCATTGTCTACTGAAAACCTCTCATCTCGAGATGATACTGAACTCGAGACGCTATTCGATCTCTATGTATCTGGACTGGAAGAAATTTCACAGGACCCATTGATTCATGATAACAAGGTTCGAGTTCAGGTAGTAGGACGAAAGGAACTACTTCCTGATAGAGTTCAAAATGCAATCAAAAAAGCAGAAGAAGAAACCTCGCAATACAGCGATTTCCTATTCACAGTCTGTCTTGCATATGGCGGTAGAGAGGAAATTGTTGATGCTGTCAAGGAAATTGCCAAGGACCATGCTTCTGGAACGATTGAACTCGATTCAATCGACCCATCAACTATCTCAAATAGACTCTATACTGCAGATTTACCCGACCCTGATTTAGTAATCAGAACCTCGGGTGAGGAAAGGGTTTCGAATTTCCTTTTGTGGCAGATAGCGTACTCAGAACTATACTTCTCCGATGTACATTGGCCATCTTTCGGTCGAAGAGACCTATACGAAGCGATTGAAGATTACCAAATGAGGAGGAGACGCTATGGAAGCTGAAGAGAATACCAAGCGTTGTCCTACATGTGGTAGAGATGGATATCATAGTCCGTCGGTTACCGTTGATGCCGTAGCGGCACGAGAAACCAATAATGGACTCGAATTGCTGATGATTGAACGTGGCCCAGACCCAGCAGTATGGGAAGGTATGTGGGCATTTCCAGGGGGTTTTGTCGATTATGGAGAAGACCCAGAAGATGCGGTTCTACGTGAATTACAGGAAGAAACCGGCATAGAAGGACTAAATCCCAGAGTTTTGCATATACTAGGAGCTCCTGGTAGAGATCCTCGAAAACACTGTGTAGGTCTTTTCTATCTCGTAGATGCTGATATCGATACCGAACCGAAAGGGGCAGACGACGCAGTATCTGCTGCATGGGTACCAATCGACGAGCTAACCAAAGATACCGTCGCCGCTGACCACTTGGATATCGTTGATATGCTAAGGGAATGATGAGGGAATAACCCTATCATCCGAGTTTGACTGGTTTGTGCATGAGTAAGAAGCAACCAATCTATGCAGGTGTAAAACCGATGTTTCCATACAACCCTTGTATGGTTGTTGGAGACGATATTTGGGTCGCCGGACAAATTGGAATTGACGGTGGCGATTCGATGGCTGAACAGGCCACTAGTGCACTATCGAAAATCGATGTACTGCTAGGTGAGGCAGGAGCAGATAAAGCAGATTTGGTTATGGTCATGGTCTTGCTAGAAGATATGGCTGAATTCGGCGAATTTAACGAAGTCTATGCGGCTTGGTTGGAAGGCACCATTCTTCCTGCCCGTGCCGCATATGGAGTGAAGGAATTACCTGCGGGTGCAAAGGTAGAGGTCGTAGCGCGGGCTGTAAGGGGTTCAGGGGCGAATTGAGCCTTCAAGATTCGATTATTCAGTTGCCATAGCCACGATGGGATGATGAAGGAAAAGTGCTCCGTCTAATCCATGAGTGTGTTCAAGGCCTACGATATTCGTGGGCTGGCAGGTAGCCAACTGGATGCAGAGTTCGCCCGTAGGTTGGGGTCTGCACTGGTTACTCATGTCGATGCTAAATCAATTGCAGTGGCTCGAGATATTCGTGAATCAGGACCTGAATTACATGAGGCTTTTTTGCAGGGAATAACCGAAGCAGGGGCCGATGTTATCGACCTTGGAATTACTACTACTGGAGTCTTATATCGGGCCACTGTGGACTTGTCTGTCGATGCCGCAGTGGTAATTACTGCTAGCCATAACCCTCCTGAGTATAACGGATTCAAGATTTGTCGAGGGGTTTTACCAATGGCTGGAGAAGAATTACAGGAACTGAAGGCTACTTTCGATGCAGGTGATTTCCACAGTGGGTCTGGAACAATTACCGAGATGCCAGAGTTTGAAGAACAAGTTTTGCAGACTATCTTAGAAAATGCAGGAATGCCTCAACGTGCAATCCGAATCGCAATCGATTGTGGTAACGCAGTTCCGGGTCCATTGACAGTATCCCTGATGCAAAGACTAGGGGTTGAACTAGTACCAATTCACTGTGAATGGGACAATACTTTCCCTAACCACCCTCCTGATCCAACACGCCAGAAGAATATGGTTGATTTGTCCGCAGCCGTAATTGAGAATAATTGTGAATTTGGAATTGGTATGGATGGAGATGGCGACAGAATAGGGGTGGTTGATGAGCAAGGTCGATTCATACATCCTGATCGTTTAATGGCTCTCATCGCGGCTGATGTTTTGGTTGACCGTCGCGATGGAACAGAGGCGGAGCGCACCGTTTTCTACGATGTAAAGTGCAGTATGGCACTAGAAGAAGCGATTCTTACTAGCGGTGGAGTTCCGAAAATGGTTCGCACAGGGCACTCATTCATGAAGAGAGAATTGAGAAGTAATCCAGAGGCGGTGATGGCTGGAGAAATGTCAGGTCACTTCTTCCTACACGATAGGTGGCCTGGATTCGATTGCTCACTATACAATGCGGCTCGTTTGCTGGAAATAATTGGACGGGACCCCGCACCCAATGATGGCGGAGTAAGCTTCTCCCAGAGATTCACTAGCCTCCCTGATTATCCTTCAACTGATGAGACAAAGATCCCATTGGTTGGAGAAAGAGAAGAAACCATGATGGCTGTCGAAGGTGCTTTTGCAGATATGGAAAAGTCGACTGTGGACGGAATCAGAGTTCGCTATCCCGATGGTTGGTATCTGTGCAGGCCCTCGAATACAGAGCCTATTTTGGTTATGCGTGCAGAAGGTCGAGACGACTCAGCATTGGAAGCAATAATCACGGATGTTAATGCTCGAATTGGTCATATGCTGGATTTGAGTAAACTCAGATGATTACTCCATTCCACCATCAGATAACATCAGCGGGATTGCCACAATTATTCCACAAATGGCATAGCAGAATATACCGCAAATTCCAGATCCTACGCCCATTACGGCACCAAAACCGCCTGTATCTGCAGTATCCATAGCCCCTCCCGCAATTGTACTAGAAATTATACTGCCAATCCACGCAATCGCAAATGAGCCGAATATCATCCAGATTCCCATTTTCTTGTATTGAGTCATTTGGTACCCGCCGAAAATAGCAATTGCTCCAACGATTACCGAAGATAGCATGGTCACTACAAAATATTCTGTCGGATAGCTTATCGGATTCCCATCAAGATCCGTCGCTCCAAAATCCGACAACAGGGCTAGTGGCGATCCGAGTAAATTGAACGCTCCCCAGATGATAACCAGTATCCCAATTACCTTTGCAGCTTGATTCTTCTGAACTGGAAATTCTGGACCAGTGTTGACGAATACTCTCCCCGCATCTACTACTGTTGGTTCTGTTGTACCTTCGTGAGTGTCAGAGTTTGGCTCTCCTTCCATACCTAACTGTAATCGCTGTAAACGAATTAGGGTTTTGGCGGAATTTCTCTAACGAAACTTTTCTGCAGAATATTGCAGTGCTTCGATAACTGGCATTCTATCCCCACAAAGTATCTGCAAGCAGGCTCCTCCACCGGTGCTATTGTGCGATACCTTGTTTGCAACCCCTCGGGAATTCACTAAGGCACTGGTATGGCCACCACCTACAATTGTCATGGCCGTGGTTTCGGTACACATGTTGAGAATCTCAATTGTTCCAAATGCGAAGGCGGGCTTCTCAAAGTAACTAGCAGGTCCATTCCAAAGAATGCAACCTGCTTGCATTAATACAGGTCGTAATTGCATCAAGGTTTCGACACCAATATCGTAAATTGGGTGGGGAACTGGTAGTTCATCGATACTTAGCCCAACTCTTTCTTCGTCAATTTCCACCGCAACATCAGTGGGGACTAAGAGTAAATCTGAATGATTCTCAACAAGCTCGTTGGCCATTTCCCAAGCGATATCGAAATCTTCTCCTAATGTTCCTCTGATAAATTCCTTATTTGACTCCCCGATGTCAACTCCTTGTGCCCAGAGAACCATATTTCCAACCACACCAACAAATGCAACCGTATCTACTACACCTCGATTGATTAGATTCTTAGCAACTCGAAATGAATCGTCCGCCTTAGCCCCGCCGAGAATTGCAACGTATGGTCGTGGTGGATTTGTAACAGCGGTTTGTAGAGCGCTAATTTCTCGTTGCATCAAGCGCCCTGCAATACAAGGTAAATCATCAGCAAAGCCGGTCAAAGTGGGGGAATTACGGTGTGCTGCAGCGAATGCGTCAGTAACATAGGCATCAAATTCAGGGGCTAAATTCATGACGATTTGAGATAATCGTAATTCCTCCAATTCTGCCTTCTTTAGGGAAATTTCCTCATTGTTCATTCTCACATTGTCCAAGCATAGTATCTCTCCATTTTTCAAACTTCTAATGGCATCTATTGCTTCTTTACCACAGACATCAGGAACAAAACGAATAGGTCGGCCAAGAATTCTTCGAAGTCTTTCTGCATGACCTGAAAGGTCTGTAAAATCATCTTTACCGGGTCTAGACTGATGCCCAAGGATCACGACTTTCGCTTCGGATAGCCCATTCAGAGTAGGTATAATTGCCCTAAGTCTTCCATCGTCTAGGAAGGCACCAGTCTCTGGATGAAGGGGTGAATTAATGTCAACACGATATAGCACACGCTTACCGCTGAGGTGAATGTCGTCCAAAGACAGAACGTCTTTCACGATGCGAGCCACCGGCAGGCGTCTTTTGATAATGATGGAGAGAGGACGGCTCAGAACTCTCCCCCAATGCCTTTGTGTCTTTGCTATAGTGGCGAGTTGATGGCGTGGGATGCGGAGCGACTTACCGGCCCAGATGAAGAAGACTGGAGAGTACCGGTTGCTGAGTTGGAAGAACGCCGTAGTCGTCTATCATCAGCGCTCGCGGAAACCGGTTTCGAGTCTGCCCTAATCGATGACCCAGTGGAACTCTACTGGTTAACTGGTGGTAGACAAAACGGGATGATCCTCATCGGTGCCGATGGTTCAGATGTAGAGAATACCCATTGGGTTCGAAAATCACTTCAAAGAGCGAAATTTGAATCGGGAGGTGATGATGCTCCGGACCCGATTACCGCTCAGCCAAGAATGAGACAAATGACGGATGCACTCCGTTCACTTGGCGCAACTTCTGCGCCTGCTATGCTGGCTGGAAAAATTCCTCATGACAGGTGGCAGTATTTCTCTAGAAGGATGTCCGCACTAGGTGAAATGCAGGATGCGACTTACCTAATGTATGGTTTGCGCGAAACAAAATCTGCTTGGGAGCTTGAAATGCTGCGAGAAAGCGGACGAATAAATAGAGAGATGTTCGAAGCAGTCCGAGAAGTTGGTGGTGAAGGCCGTAGCGAATTAGAAATGGCTGCTGCGGCCGATGAAGTCAGTCGAGCAGCAGGATTTGGAGGACGCATTAGGATGAGACGATGGCCAATGGATTGCGACCGAGTTGTAATCGCTGCTGGAAGGTCCGGAGCAGTTCCATCATACTTCGATTCTGCTATCGGCGGACTAGGAGCAAGTCCAATCTCTTCATTAGGTGCCGGACACGCAAAAGTTGCAGCTGGTGAACCTGTAATCGTCGATATTGTTCATCTACACCGCGGGTATGTCTCAGATTGTACACGAATGTTCTGCGCTGGTAGACTAAATGAGGAATCGGTGACTAAATTGGACAACATGGCAGAGATTAGAGACTCAGTTGTTGTAAGCCTCGGAAGGGGAGACTATTGTTCAGAGGCTTGGAGAATTGGTAGTGCGATGGCTGAAGAAATGGGCTATTCTGAACATCTTATGGGGATGCCACCCGAACAAGCCGTATTCCTTGGCCATTCAGTAGGATTAGAGCTTGATGAGACGCCGGTTATCGCCGATCGTTTTGATAGAGAACTCCCGATTGGAGGAACGATGGCGGTCGAACCTAAGGTAATCTATGACTCAGGAGCAATAGGTACTGAAGACACATTTGCTCGAACTTCAGACGGAATGGAATGTCTGACTATGGGAGATTCATGGGATTTACTCACAGAATGGGAGGAATGATTGTGTCCCGTGCTAAAGCAACTGCTCAAAAGCGGCTTGCAAGATTACTGCGAGGAAGAATAGAGCCCCATGGAAAAGAAATGACTGATGAATCAATTCTGAAAGGAGTTGAAGTTGATGATGCAGGAATAGTTCAATTGTGGGTTCAGCCAACCAGAGCACATTGCCCGTGTTGTATCAACGATCTCATGGAACTTCGCTCTGAAATTAATCAACAGAAGGGAGTACTCGCTTGCCATATCGAAGTTGTTGGTGTCCCTCAAGCAGATAGATGGACAGCGGCAATCAACGAATAAGCAATCAAATCCAGACGTCATTATCTGCGGTAAGTTCACTATCGGCTTCGCCGGTGTTAACTACACCGCGTGGTTCTACTAGCATAACCTTGCATTCAGATTCGGCATACGGTTTGTGTTCGACTCCTTTGGGCACCACTAACATCTCACCCTCGGTTAGTCGAACTGTTTCATTCTCAAATTCGATATTCATAGTGCCCTCAATAACGATGAATACCTCATCAGTATCTGGATGATTGTGCCATACAAATTCACCTTGGATTTTCACTAATTTGAATTGATAATCGTTTAATTCTGCGATAACTTTTGGCGACCAGTGGTCGGAAAATTTTCCAAGTTTTTGTTTTAGGTTGATTATATCCATCATTCTTCACTCTCCATTTTACTATCACGTTTCCATCTTCGTGCTTTACGCTCCTCTACCTCTACGAGTTTTGCACGCAGACGAGTGTATAGGAACCAAACAGCAATTCCCACCCCTACCAAATTAAAGATTACAAGAAAAATGAATTCTTGGTCGTCCATAATATCACATCACAAAGGTGGAATTACATCGATATCGCAGGTTCCGTTAGCTTGCATACAGCATGAGAGGATCCCTCCGTCCTCTACTAAGAATTCATCAAGACCGGGGGGTAATGGCTCTGGATAATCCACTTCACCGCTCTTTAATCGAACTAAACATGTGCCGCAATTACCCGAAGTACAGTTCGTTGGAATATCCACTCCAGCCTTCTCGGCTACCTCAACCAAGGACTCGTCTTCTTCGGCTTCTGCAACCCCAAGAAGAAGAGCTCCGCGAAAGAAGCGGACTATCGCCATGGATACCCCGACTCGATTATTCGTCTTCAAATCGACCGGCGAATTCAGTCATTTTTCCAGCGAGTCCATTGTCCTGTCTGCTTATTGAAGACAAGGCCTGCCTTCTTCATCCACTTGTTG
>DAMG01000080.1:0-7024 GCA_002497025.1 Euryarchaeota archaeon UBA126 | reverse complement strand
CATCCACTTGTTGAACTTGGTAGCACCAGCACCGGTAGCGAGGATGAAGTCTTCTCGGTGCTCTTGCGCTTGGATGTAGCCCTTCGCAGCGAGGGTTTGGTCAATCCACTCATCAATACTCATCAAGCCGCCAGTCAAGTCGCTTGCTTCGACTGCTGCTGCCATCTCTTCAGCGGATGCTCCGGTCGCTTCCAAATCCTTCACCATCAAATCCTTGATTGTTTCAGCCGACTTCTTCTTTGGCTTTCGAACACGCTTTTCTCGTGGTTTCATCTTCGGATCAATTTTTATTCGAGAGCCGTTGTTTAGTTGCTTATCGACAAAGTTTGCCATTGGAGCATGGAATTCTTCCTCACATTCCCAGCAAACAAAGGAGAAATCCTTTGTATCTTCAATGACGTTGCCGCCTCGAGGATCCATTTCCTCACCACATTCTGGGCAGGCATACATACACAGTTTAGGGGCTATTTTCCGGCGGAAGTCCACTATGTCTTGAGGAGTTCCTACCAATTCAAGCATCTCGTGGTCTCTAGCCGCTTCTAGACCTCTAGTCTCAAGTTGATCACGTAGTTTGGTACGCTGTTCTCGCTTAGATTCATCATCGAATGAATTCTCTAATTTGACAATAAGTTCAACGGTTTTGCCTAGTCGATTCATAACCAATTTCTTAGAGCGGAAAGCCTCGACCTTGGCTATGCGTAATTCCTCTTTCTTCTCGTTAAGTTCTGCAACGATATCCTTCTGCTCACGCTTGAAGCGTTGCTCCTCGATTTTGTCGACCTTCTTTTTCTGGTCCTTAGAAAGAACATCGGCTAGGTAACGTTGCTTTGCAGCCGCTCTAGGCCCTGATTTGACAGCCTCAAGAACTGATTTGGCTATCTCTTTCTTGAGACCGTAGTTATTGCGAAGTTTCTCTTCATCGAGTTTCTTCAAATCGCCAACTTTGATACCGGAGTCAGCAAGTAGTTGGGCCGTATTTTCATCAATTCCTCTACGCAAAAGCGCGAGATAAGTGTCCTTCTTGGCCATTTAACCATCTCCCTTCCCAGCGAGGCCTACACACGCTCCGCTATTGCCCCCGAACCTACTGTGGGCTTTGAAGGCGTGGTTCTCCGGTTCTCAGCATGGCTCAAGGCTGACTAATTTGGCTGATTAGTAAGACCCACTCCTCTGAAGTTAGATTCTCAGGCCGGAGGTCAAGTGTTTGGCTGGGTATTGTCTTGATTGCTGTTTGCCATCGGGAACGATGCCAACCAGGTATTCTATTGAGGCGGTTTGGAGAATTCTTCAGAGATGTTCTAAGTTTACGTCGACGATTGGTAAAACATTCTGTTATGACCATCCTGTATAGGCGGCTGTCAATCGATTGTGTTATTTTACGATTAACTGGAATTAAATTTATCAGACGTGAATGTACTCTTGGCGACGGACTAAATGAATGAGGTGCGACCTTTACATCCAGTTTGACATCAAAGTCAAGCCAAAGTGAGTGACCTAATGGACCACGGGTTGCATGCCCTTTATTCATCGCCATACGTTCTGCAAATTCTTCCTGAACGAGCAGTGAAATTCCTTTGATTTGGGTATTGGAATGATGCTTCTGAATTCTCTCTAGAACGGGGCTAGATATTTGGTATGGAAGATTGGAAACAATGTGAGTGATGTCTTCTGGCCAATCGATTTCTAGTGCATCGGCGTGAATTACTTGCAATTTTCCATCCGCGCCGTTGAAAACTCTGGCAAGGTGATTTGTAGATTCCTGATCTAATTCTATGGCGGTTACTTTTGCTCCCGTTCGCAATAATTCTAATGTCAGCGAACCCGGTCCAGGACCTATCTCCAAAACATGACTCTGCTCGTTAATAGGATGGTTCACCGAGGCAATTTCTACTGCTCTATCGATAACCGCTTCGTCGAGTAGGAAATGTTGGCCAAGCGTTCGATTAGGAATAATTCGGTCGCGTAGCAATTCTACTAACAATCTGACATCGAGATCGTCCATACGCCCACCCCGATTAGGCGTCGACCCTCACCAGTAAATCTAGCAGGCAGGGGACTTCTCCTGGATTTTCCATTTCACTTACATATCTCTCCGCTAGCAAATCGACTGCGTCAATATCGAGCTTTTGACTTACCTCATCTAGATCAACCCAGCCATTTGGTCCACGAATTTCAACCCAAGACCTAGCGGTTGAACTACCAACTCCCGGTAGCAATTGAAAGGCGTGAACCTTGCGTGAAATGTTATTGGCTCGGTTATAGAATCCCAAATGTGGGTCAGGATTAACTTTGATCGATTCTGCAACCGATTCTTGCAATACTGAATTAGCATCTCCAGATAGATCTTGGAAGCGTAGAGGCGATAGTGGTCCAGACTTACCTGAATCAAGAGCAAATTGGTCACCAGATTCTGAGGAGAACCCGTCGTTCAATCTTGCCCGAACAATGTGAAGTCCTGGTTCTGAAATAGCATGTATTTCCATGCCAATAGGTCTTCTTTCCATGACATCTAGGACACGAACATGAGTCTCAGAGGCAAAGGGTCCATCGGCAGCGTCGCCGTTAACATTGCCACTCGGCTGCATATTCCTCAGTCCTCGGAGGTCGGTTATCCCTCATGAATGAATGTGTTTTGTAGAATCTGTCAAAATTACAGCAAAATTCTGACTTTGAGTAAAATTATCAAATTTGCAACTCAAAGAATATGTTGTCTAACGGTAGTGATAATCTCTTCTACCTCGCCTGTATCCATTGCGATTCTCTTAGATGCGATGATTACCCTAACATTATCCACTTCCATTGGGGCAAGTTCGGCAATCTTTGCACAAACCTCGGGATACTGACCTAATTTCTCGTTCTTAACGAGATCTTCGAATAGGTTAGTGAATATTTCAGGGCTTGTCTTCATTCCCCCTCGATTCTCGCTAGCAGCCCACTCAGCGTGTTGAAGAGCGACCTTCTGCTCGTATGACAATTCCCCACGTCGTTCTCGTGCATCCAATAGCAAATCACGTACGGTGGCGAAGTCGACGAACTCTCTATTGCTCATGTAAATCACTCCAATGGGTGTAGGTGCTCTGGGCGAGCTATAACGGTCTTTGCCATATTCTTGTCGTGTAGAGCAACTACCCACGCTCGGCCCTGCTTGGCTTCAATTACGCCTGTAGCGCCTTGGAATCTGCGGTGAGGCATACCCTTTTGTTGGGAACCATCAAGCACAACTGAAACTCTATCACCAATCTCATATTGGTGCATTACTCGAGCGATGTTAATCCGACCACGCTGAGTTTTGGATCGACGTAGAATACTGCGAGTTCCTTGACGAGTTCCGTGACTTCGGCGCATTATTTTCACCCCTCGACCATAGGTCGTGCGAGCGGTCGACCTACCGCCCATTCTTAAGCCCATCTGAGCCCTCTGGGCTTCAGTCAGCGTGGATATCCTCAACATCTAGCCAAATTACTTCACAGGGACTTCCCAAAACACCAGCCACTGATGGAACTGTTCTACCTTCGTCGGAATGTACTAACTCCTTGACATAAGTTCCAGCCTCGCAGCGTACCGAAAATTGTACTTCGCTGTCTTCAACTACAACATTGTCGATTGAGACTACCTTACGCTTACGGATTAGGTCCGCTCTGCGGTGAGAGACTCTCTTCGGTGTTTGTTGTTCCAAAGTGACTCCAGATAGTTTGGAAATTGATTCAATGATGAACGATTCCTCGGGCTGCTCCTCGACGGAGAAACGGATTGTATAGGACTTCTCTGCTCGGGTTTCTTTCACCCTACTAACTTCGCTTCGGTTCGTCCAACGTAAATCACTAATCTCTATTTTATCAGCACCATTTGAGTTGACGACTTTCATGACTTCCTCCAGGTCTGTGCGACGAACCCTTGGGTGCTTTACTTCTAGGACAAAGGGGCGACCTCTTCCTAAACAGCGGACATCGATATCTTCCCTCCCCATTCCATGGAATGAGGTGTTTTCTGCTGACAAAACTAGCCGGAATGGTTCGCCGATTAGGTCTTGCACAGAATCAGGGTATTGCAGTCCTGTTCCTTCACAGGCTTCACAACCCTCTGAACGACCACGGCAAGAGCGGCAAGGCCAGCGGGTCTGAGGTATTCCTCGACTCAACTTTCGATAGCGACCGTAGATGAATACCGGACGAATATCAACATCGACTCTTAGGGTTAAACAGTCGATTAAAATCATCAAATCGGGACGTTCTTTAACGAATTCAACGCCTTCCATTCGGGCAGCAACTCCTTTCTGAACCGATTCTGAAAAAGCCGCTTTCAACGGTCGAGAACCCGGTGCTGCATGACGAGTTCGGATTCTGTCTTCTTCCTGAATTAGATCTTTAGGAACGTGAACTCCAATTTGTAATGAGCCATGATCGAGTTCTCCAGTTTGTTCGACTATTCTTTCAACGATGTTGTCGACATCTTCGAAGAGATTCTCACAAAGTGGACACAGATCTGGCACGTCGAACGATTCTAATTCCTTGTCTCTAGCAAATGCTTCAGCGCGAAGAGATGCACCCCCCTTCTCTCCGATTTCTTCAGTACGACGTCCACCAACTCGGTGTAAGCAGTGATTACACGTACCGAGTCGAATCATGTGAGCTATGCCTAATGGAGCTGGACAAGGGGGAGAGTCCCAATCCAAAGTTTGTCCATTGGTTTCGAAGTCATCACCATCGAACCATTCCTCTTCTTCCTCTTCATCGTCTTTGATTTCAACTAAGTCATCCCAAGGATCTTCTGCGGCAGCATAACCAGCCGTTGCGTAGAGTTGCCACTCCTCTTCTTCAGGCGTTGTCTCATCGGCCTCTGGCTCATCTGGGTTCATTGAATCACCCACCGCAGCGAGGGAGGGAATCCCACATTGCGATGGTTTGCGGAATCAGGGGTTGCCTTTGAGCGCTTCTGTCAAAATCAATCAATTAAACTTGCTTTTTCTTCACAGACCTCTCGTAATAGAGAAAAGGAAAAAATACCACTAGAACAGCCGCTAGGCCACGAAAATCGTAGGCCATAGCGGCCGACTAATTCGGCCTTTGGCTTATCCAACCGTAATCTCATGACCTCCTCTCGGAATTCAATAATTCGCTGTTCATTTTCCTGTCTTGGGCCACATTTGGCGCAAGGGCAAGCCAGTCTAATATCGAGATAATCTACTCGGAATGCTTGGCCATCAGCAAACCGCATTACACAGTCTTCCTTTCCTCTCTCGAGGTCGGTCAACGAATGGGAAGCATCCATCTTATTCGACCAGCCGTTAAGCCCCAACTGCTTCAACCTGCTGAGTCTCGTTGCTCCGTGTTCGAGACATAGCACCAAGCATTGCGGGTGTAACGACTAGGCTGGCGAACAAGGAAAGTCCAATCATTGCAGCACAGAACAAACCGAAGCTCGCAAAGAAGCCCATTGCAGAGCGAGTTATGATTAGGAAACCTGTCACATCCGAGACGGCTGAACCGAACAGAGCAAGGCCTGCAGCACCTCCAATCGCCTTGATGCTGGCCTCTACATCAGCACCGGTTGCACGTTCCTCTCGATACCTCTCAACCACGTGGATAACGTAGTCTATTCCTACACCAAGACTCATCGCGGCAATTGCTACTGTAACCATGTTCAATCCATATCCAGCAGCTGCGATTATGGCGTATAGCCAAATTATTACAACTACAATTGGGATTGTAGTAAAGATTGCAGTCGAGAGAGATCTAGTACCCCAATATCCAGCGCCAATAACCAGAAGGATTGCAATGGCAATAGCAAGATTTACACTAACTGTCAGGTATACATATCCAGTTATCGCAATAATTACCGGCGAGGATACTGCAAGATCTCGAAGAGAATAATCCTCAAACCTATACTCGACCTTTCGGAATCCCCACCAGAGTGTTATCAGACAGAATAGAACTCCTAGAACTAATGTTCCTTGGAGTTGGTTCTGCATACTATTTGCGGCGACGAAACGGGTCACAGGGTCGCCAGTAGCAATCGCCCAGGTAACTGGATATTCTTCAGTCGCCGAGTTAATATCTGCTCTTTCAGATAGGCCCTGTGCTGCTAATTCTTGGAATGGCTGCATATCCATTTCCAACTCCGCTAAAACCTCTTCAACAACGATGAATTGCTCGGGATTTGCAATACCCCAACGAAGTGTCATTCGTGGATATTCTGGAATGCTACCATCCCGACAAAGATGTACTATTTCTGGGTCTATTTCGCAATTAGGAGCGATATTTAGCGCCGTCAATGATGGAGGAATATGTGGGATGTAGCCACCTTCTGGAACTCCATAGACATACACGAATCCGTACATGAATCTCAAACAGTCTCTGTCGTTATCATCGGGCAATCCTGTGAGTAGTGTGTCGCATTCAAGAGTATCAGATTCCCAACCTGCTTCGACAAATGGCGTAACATTGGCGAACATACTAGCCTTAGCTGCCCAAACTAACTCATCGACTGCGTGCAGTTCAGGAGTCCCTAGTGGAGTCTTGGTGTATTTTCCAGGATCATTGGGGCTCGGTTCAGCCATATTGTCCCTAGTTTCCTGAATCGCTGCGAAGACCCTAGGGTCTAACATATCGCCTTCTATGATTACTACCGCCGGCTCTCCCTCATCACTAAATCTGGTATTGACTAACTCAACAGCCTGGGCGAAATCTGATTCTTCATCGAGGAAATCTTCGACCTTGAAATCTCCTTCAAGACTCAGCATCATTGGAACTGCAACGGCTGTTATTGCCAAAATCAACACAAGTAGAACGGCCGAATTCTTTGAAGAATTATCTGCAATTTTTACTAATTTTTCTTCGCTTATCATGTGAACTATGCCTTCTTCTTCTTCTGGTAGCTTTCCTTTCTCTCGAAGGTATTTATCCCAATCCATTCTGATTAGTGGTGCCCAAATTCCAGTTAGGATGAAAGCCGCCGCAACTCCAAGCGCCGCTTCGACACCGAATGAGCGGAGGGCGGCGATATCAGAAGTCAAGTTTGCAGCAAA
>DAMG01000028.1:20862-21156 GCA_002497025.1 Euryarchaeota archaeon UBA126 | reverse complement strand
ACCCTATGATTCGGTGATGAGTCAATGGGGTTTCAAAGCGGTCTCTTGAAGTAGAACACCTTGAGTTTTCCAGGTTTTTTTCCTCTCACTGAAACTAATTCCCAACCCTGACTGCCTAAATCATTCAACATTTCAGCAATCTGGCTATACGCTGCATTTGAATCTTCTACAATTCTATACTCCCATTGTGTCATGAATCCGGATAGGGGTCGCAAACTTCAATGTGACTCATTCACTAGGGAATATGATGGTAATTATATCACTCTGGAGTGATTCCTTGCTTCTTGAGAAATT
>DAMG01000028.1:20017-20473 GCA_002497025.1 Euryarchaeota archaeon UBA126 | reverse complement strand
GTCGAAACCATCGACAACGACTCTACCTAACTCCCGACCTCCCTTAGGCCCACTCCGGACAGAGGCGGAAAACTCGACGTCGTCTCCGCTCTTGCCCACACGGGGTCTCACGAACGTTATCTCGCTTGCATCTGTCTGAAATTTCCTGGATTTCACGGTCACGCCGTCGAAGGTGAAGTCGTCCCAGTATTTCTGGTAATAGTTTCCAAGCATTCTAAGCGACGATATGAGGCCAGAGACTAGCCCAGTAAGAAGGAGAATGAAGGCTAGGAAGAAGAGGAAAAACCCCAACCCTAACTTAACAGATTCGAACAAACCATTCTCTCCGTATGTCATCACAGAAAAGAATACTCCACCAATTACACAAAACCCTACTAGTACCACTCCTCCCAAACCGCCGTTCATTCGAAGCAAGTTTACCGTATTCGCATTCCCCTTGACTCTCACGACCCCGTT
>DAMG01000028.1:7940-19619 GCA_002497025.1 Euryarchaeota archaeon UBA126 | reverse complement strand
TAATATCATTCTATTTCTCAAGGATGTACTAGGAAGGCTGCGCCAAGAACAATATAGGTTCCAAGCAATAATGCCCCTTCCAACCAATTCGATTTACCATCGGCTGCAATAACATTGACAATCAGTACGGAAAGGAAAGCCGCGACGGTTTCTAACATTCCGAATTCAAAGGTTAGTGGCACGTTCATCGCCCAAGCAACTAGGATCATAACTGGAGCAACAAATACCGCGATTTGTGTGGATGAGCCCATTGAAATTGCAAATGAAAGGTCCATCTTATCCTTACCAGCCACCACTACAGCAGTGAAGTGCTCAGCTGCGTTACCGAATAGTGGTAGCAAAATCACTCCGATGAATAAGTGAGGTAGTCCCATATCATCAGCCGCATACTCCACTGAGTGAACTAGAACCTCTGCCATCCAAGATACTAGGATAGTTGCCACTACGAGAAGAATAATCGCATCTTTCTTTGTCATTTCAGGAGCTTCATGATGGTGTGTTTCAGTAGCAAAGAGATCTACATGAGACTTGAATTGGAAGTATAGGAACAGTCCGTATAGAAGTAGCAAAACTATTGCCGCAATATGACTTAGTTGCTCAACTCCTTTCTCGCCTTCAGTACCACCAACCGTCGAGTTGAATACGGTTGGAATGATTAGCACAATCATCGCTAACAACATTAGGGAACCATTGGAACTTACTTGAGAATCAGAGAATTTTTGTTCAGAGTAATTTATGCCCCCCCACAAAAATGCCAGGCCCATTACGAGTAGTAGATTTCCAAGAATACTGCCGATTAGGCTGGCCTGCACTAGCCCAACCATTAGTGTCTCTGTATCACTTCCGGAGGCTGCTTGAGATGCTGCGTAGATTGCGAGTAAAGCAATAATCATCTCAGCAGCATTTCCAAAAGTAGCATTGAGTAAACCACCTAGGGATTCAGAAGTGTACAGGGCTATCTCTTCTGTAGCCCTACCCATCAAGAAGGCGAGAGGCATGATTGCGACCAGTGATGCGAAGAACGCCATCGACTCATCGTGAGAAACATAAGCAAAATAGCAGGTTACGGGTACTGCAAGAAGTAGAATGTTTAGCTTATTTTCGGTTGGAGAAAACGCTCCAAGTACGCTTACATGGCCGGCCTCGGTATCACTCATGGAAAGCCGGTGATACCTTCGATGGGTCAATGTTACGCCCCCGACGCGGAGTATTCTTGGGTTAATGACCCGCCCGTGAATATGTGGAAGACACCTATCGGCTGGCTCTCTCCGGCACCCCTGGCACAGGTAAATCGACCCTAGCAGGCTTACTTTCTTCCCATGGCATGAGTATCTCAAACATCGAAGAACTGGCTCATCAAGCAGGTGCACTTGAGGAGGTTGATGTAACCGACGGAGCCCATCCGGTTGACATGGGAACTCTATTACAGTACGTAAATCAAAAATGGCAGTCTGCTCCACTAAAGACGGAACTAATCGACGGGCATCTATCTCACAATCTTCCTGTAGATGCGGTCGTGCTTTTGCGATGCGAGCCAGAAATTATTCGACAGCGCCTAAACGAACGAGGTTATCCTCAGCCGAAGGTAGAGGCGAATGTAGAGTGGGAATTACTTGGTGGGGCTTGGAATGAGAAGGAAAACGATGCTCCTTGGATTGAGTTCGACACTTCGAAAGATGGGCCTGAAGTAATTGTTGCAAATATTCTCAATTGGATTTCAGATGGCTTCAAACCGACTAGCCCTGAGGATGTTATCGACTGGGTGGGCTGATGTTCGAGAAAATGCGTGATACTTGGACCAAAATGGTTCAGCCTTTAGTCGTCAGAATGGGAGACCTAGATCCTAGTGTTCTTACTTGGACGTCTTTGGCGATCTCAATAGTATCATTCTACCTAATTGCAGTCGCTGAACTCGATAACGAAGGAGCTATGATGATTACTGGAGCAGTCGCTCTGGTTCTAATCGCTGGTGTTTTCGATGCGCTAGATGGTGCATTGGCCCGACATCAGGGGACCGCAGGACCCTATGGAGACTTCCTCGATCACACAATCGACCGCGTGGTCGATGTTGGTTTGGTAGTCGCCATCGGTTACAACTCGGCATATGTCGTTGACCCGATGGCTGGTTGGGCTGCTGCCTTGCTGACTTTGCTCGGTTCATACATGGGAACTCAAGCACAGTCTGTGGGGCTTGGCAGACTATACGGAGGATTTAGCCGAGCCGACCGATTGGTGGTCACTCTTGCCGGCCTTCTGTGGGCCGCTTGGCAGGCCGGCTCGGGCGGAACTGGATTCGATGTTTCATCAATCCACGAATATGCACACTGGACATTGTTAGGGAATACTGAATTGAACGGAATGACTCTAGCTCTTGCAGTATCATTTTGGGGTGGAGTATACACTTTCCTAGTTCGATTCATGGAAACTCGAAAGCAGCTTTTGGCAAACTGATCAGGGGTTGCAGAATGAGCCCATAGGGCTCAATCGCTACGGCAAGCATTATCCTTGCTTGGATGGCCAGCGTTACGTATGAAGCACCTTATCGACCGAGTATTGGAGCTTCAGGATGGGGAAGAATCACCGGCTGCGCCGGTTGTGACGGAGACTGATCCTGAACTGAAAACGCTACTGAAATCACTACAACCACGAATTCGTGTATTCGGTTGTGGTGGCTGCGGCTCAAACACAGTGGCTAGACTGGAAATGGAAGGATTATTCGATGGCGAATATGTCCGTGGAATGGCAATCAATACCGACGCACAACATCTGCTAAGAGTCGGAGTCGATAACAAAGTGCTCATCGGTCGAAGTGCTAGAGGCCGAGGTGCGGGTGGAGACCCTGAGAAAGGTGAGCAGGCCGCATTCGAATCTGAGAAAGCCCTCAAGAAAGAGGTCGAAAATTGCGATCTCGCCTTCATCACCGCTGGATTAGGGGGTGGAACGGGGACTGGTTCGGCTCACGTCATTGCTCGTCTGGCCAGAGCAGAAGGTGCTCTAACAATCGCTGTGGTGACATACCCCTTCCTCTCCGAAGGTGCACTTCGTAGACAGAATGCCGAGTGGGGGTTGGAGAGATTGCGGGAAGTTTGTGATACTGTAGTGGTGCTTCCAAACGAGCGATTGCTGGAAGTTGAAGGAGTACGTGACTTACCCTTGGATGCGGCTTTCAGAGTCGCGGATGAATTATTGATGAGATCGATTGCTGGAGTATCAGAGATGATCTCAAAGGAAGGAGTTGTCAATCTAGACTTCCAGGACCTAAGATCCGTCATGGAAAATGGTGGCGGAGTTGCAATGATTGGTCTTGGAGAAGCAAGAGGCGAAAATTCTGCCGAGAAGGCTACCGACGAGGCGTTAGAATCGCCATTATTGGACATCGACATCTCGGATGCAAGAGGCGCTCTTGTCAATGTAGTTGGAGGTCCAACTTTATCCTTGGGAGACGCAGAGAAATGCGCTCAATTGATTCGAGATCGAATCAACCCGTATGCTAGAATCATTTGGGGAGCTACTACTGATGAATCGATGGGAGATGAAATTCGAGTACTGCTAGTACTTACCGGAGTCAAATCCGACCAAATACATGGAGCAGCACTGCATACACAGATGCGAAATTTACGAACTAGAACAGTAGATTTTGTCAATTGATTTTATTCGATTGAAAGTATATTCTCAAATCGAACCCTTTGGGGTTCGCCCGTCGTGCTTAAAGAGGGATGGTTGGTCGCCGACTCGCAATTGAGGAAGAGTCATGGCTATCGAGAACTCAGATGTTGGTCCTATCGAGCAAACTGCACAGAGGTTGCAGGATGACATTGAGGAGAGAGTCCGCAGGGTGCAAACCGGCTCAATGGCTCGCATCCTAAAGATGGCTAGAAAACCCTCCAAACAAGAATTTCGACAAACCGTAATCGTCTGTGGAATTGGAATGTTTGTTTTAGGTGCGATCGGCTTCTTTATGCTTTGGCTGATGGATAACGCCCTACCGGTATTCTTCGATTGGCTAACTAGCTCTTGAGGTGAGAAATATGTCTGATACATTCGTAGTCTACGTTCGCCATGGCGACAAGGTCCTGATTATGCAGCGTGCCGATGAGGTCGCTGATTTCCCTGGTGCTTGGGATGGTGTGTACGGTATTGGAGACCCCGAGGATATCGATGCTGTAACAACTAGAATCACAGAATGCACGGGTATTCCGGCTGATGCTTTACAACACGTCCGTTCAGGTCTAGCGAGAGGTCTTGCCTTTGGAAACCGCCTGAATGATGTGACTCCTCTGCTATTCATTAGCGAAACTGATGAGGTCACCCCGCGAACCATTTACAAGAATCATAGCTGGGTTGACCCTGCCTTCATCGGGCGTTATGAATCTGAATCCAGCGAAGGCACTGGTGCTGAGAGATTCTCGATTCCACAAATCGATGCCATGTATGGTGACGTCGCTACATTCCTTTACATCCTAAAGACCAGTATCGGACAGGAGGAGAATGTTGCCAATGAAATTCGCGCTAGACTCTCGGGTACTGGTTCTCTGAAGGATATTCAAGACGAAATCTTCGGAGTATTGGTTCCAGGGCATGTACGCGGCTATATTTTCGTCGAGGCATCTGCACTTCATCATGTCGAGAAATTAATTGGAATGTCTGGAATGACCACAACACGCTTGAAGAACTGTCGAAAGGTTCTACCTGGTGTTTCCCCTCTGGAAAATACACTTTCATACCTAGAGCCTAAGGCGGCGACAGCCGGTATTGAAGAAGGCTGTATCATCGAAATCAGCGGTGGCGCATTCAAAGGTCAGGCTGCCCGTGTTATCCGTGTTACAGAATCAAAAGAAGAAGTTACGGTCGAGCTATTCGAAGCGGCCGTACCAGTCGCTTTGACGGTACGAGCTGATCAAGTTCGAGTTACTCAGCGTGTTGAGTGAGTATAATCAGGAGAAATTGGAGGTTCGTCATCACGCTCAAATAGGGAGAGTAGGTCGGCGAGGCACTTCAGTAGGGGGTAAAGAGCATGTCAGCACGCAATGAAACGCCACATATGATTCTGCAGACCCTCGGTCAGAAGAAGTGTAATGGAAGCTGGGATGCATCTACTGAGAACCTATCAATGGACCAAGTAAAGCAGGTTGCTGAGAAGCAGAAAGACCGCTTGACTGGTGCAACACTATACGCGCGCTCGCGCGAGGTTATGGGAACCTGCGTAGCAATGCGAGTTAAGGTCGAAGGCATGGAGCCAAAGGCCGCATTACAAGCAATGAAAGAAGGGAGATTCGACGAACATTTTGAGTGAAAAATCACGAATTGCGGAAGAGGGAAACCTCGCTGACCGCAGAGGTGAGGAATATGAGAGAAAACATCCAAACAGCAATTGAAGAAGCCTTGAACAGCGCTCCTGAGCGTAAGTTCATCGAAACCGTCGAGTTTTCATTTAACTTGAAGGACGTCGATCTGAAGAATCCAGCAAACCGTATACAAGAGGAAATTCGACTTCCCGCTGGCCGTGGAAAGCCGATCAAGATAGCCATGTTCGCTGGTGGCGAAATGGCAACTAAAGCCAGAGCCGCTGGAATCGATATTATTGATCCTACAACTATAGAGGATCTGGGCGGTAACCGTCAACAGGCTCGTAAGTTAGCAAATAGCATCGATTTCTTCCTCGCAGAGATACCTCACATGGGAACCGTTGGTAGATTCCTCGGTGTAGTTCTCGGACCTCGTGGTAAGATGCCACGGCCCGTTCCCCCTACTCTTGACCCCGCAATGGTTGCAGCTGGTCTGAAGGATACAACGATTGTTCGTTCAAGAGACAATATGACTTTCCATAGCCCAATGGGCTCAAGAGAGCAAAGTCTCGACGATTTAACCAACAATGCGATGGCAATCTGGAGCCGTGTTACTGGAAAACTAGAGCGCGGTACCGGAAATATCCGTTCTTGCTACATCAAAACCTCAATGGGTCCTTCAATCAAGGTCGAGGTGATTGAATGATTGAGCCAAAGGTTGCGTCTTGGAAGCGAGACCGTGTTGGTGAACTTGCTGCAATCTTAACCTCAGATGGAGTTTTTGGGGTTGTAGACATTGGAGGGGTTCCTGCCAAGAATATGCTAAGCATGCGCGATGATTTGCGTAGCAGCCTATCGATAACAATGGCAAAGAAGACCTTGATGCGCCTTGCTTGGGAGCAGACTGGTCGATCGATGGAAGACCTAGAATCGCTACTTGAAGGAGCTGTACAACCTGCTATCGTTCATACTAATTCTATGAATGCCTTCCAATTATACTCCGAACTGGAAAAGACAAAACAAGGTCGTGCTGCGAAGGAAGGAGAAGTTTCGCCTATGGACATTGTAGTTGAGGCGGGACCAACTGAATTCGGCCCTGGTCCAATCGTTGGTGAGTTCAACGCTGTTGGAATTCCCGCGAAAATAGACAAGGGGAAGGTTGCCATTCAGAAAACGACGACTGTTGTCAACAAGGGTGAACCGATTTCAGCAGATCTTGGGATCATGCTTTCTAAGTTGGATATTAACCCGATTGAAATTGGAATTATCCTAACCGGAGCGATTGAGGACGGTTTCTTATTCGAAGCAGATTCCCTAGAACTAGACACAGATGGACTCCGATCGGATATCATTACTGCGACATCAGGCGCATTCAACCTCGCCTGTAACATTCGCTGGTTCTCTTCACAGACAATGCCAACCCTACTCGCGAAGGCGAGTGGTGAGGCAACATCTGTCGCGGTGGAAGCTGGCATCACCAACGATGTCACGATTCCACTATTCATTACACGTGCAAACGCACGTGCGCTGGCCCTTGCAGGTCAGTTAGATTCCTCTGCGCTTGATGACGAGTTGGCGGCGGCACTAGGTGCTGCTGCTAGCGTTGCTGAAAGTGCTCCTGCTGCAACCTCCGATGCAGCAGAATCCGCCGAGGAAGTCTCGGCAGAAGAGGAAGCGGAGGAAGAAGAAGACGCTGGGTTCGATGGACTCGGCGATCTCTTCGGCTGAAAAAAAATAGGTGAGAAAAAATGGAATATGTATATGCTGCAATGTTACTGCACTCCGCAGAGAAGGATATCGATGAAGACGGCGTTAGCTCGGTTTTGAGCGCTGCTGGTGTTGAGGTTGACGGTGCCCGAGTAAAGGCACTTGTCACATCCCTCGGCGATGTTGACATCGGTGAAGCAATGGCAACTGCCGTTGCTGCGCCTGTCGCTGCTGCTCCAGCTGCTGCTGGTGGCGGTGGTGGAGACGCTGCTCCTGCTGCTGAAGAAGCACCAGCTGAGGAAGAAGAAGAGGATGAAGCCGGTGGCTTCGAAGGCCTCGGTTCTCTCTTCGGTTGAAGCTGATAGTAACTTAACACACAACCCGCGACTACCGTTTAGCGGTGGCTACGAGTTCGTGCGGATGCTGGCCGCTTCAACGGGCGGACGCCGAGAGACAGCTCACCCTTCTCTTGTCCAGACTTCACGATTGAATCATGATTTGGCGTGAATTCGTATCACGTCGCCGTTCTTTACCTCGTGATCTGCACCGATTACACGTCCACTACGGGCGTCTGTAGCTCGAATGAAACCATCACCAAGGTCTGTGTGAACTGCGTAGGCTAATCCCTTCGCTGTTGTCCCCTCTGAGATTAGAATAGCGTCGGGGAGGACGTTACCTTCTCCATCTACCCAGTGAGTTTCATCTTGTACAGGATAGGCAACTCTTCTATCGAGCCTATCGAATAAAATGTCTCCAACAAGCCCAACCAATCCTCCACCAGACCATTTTGCAAGCGACTCTCCAATTGAGGATAGGGCATTCCTTTGCGCTTCTGACAAATTGGACTCTCCTTTTTCGGTGACGGTAAAACCATCTTCTCCGGGCCTGTGTTGAATTAATCCAGCAGAACTTGCCCTGCTCAGTGCGAGTTCTGCCTCTGCACTTGTGGGAACCAGTATTCCTCCAGATGCAGTTACCATCTCCTCAAGTTGATTCCATGAGTCCTCTTCCGCTCGATCGGCTTTGTTTGCTGCAATACAAATAGGGAATAATCCCGTTCTAATTGTTTTTGCGAGTGTTGTCAACTCCTCTTGACCCCAAGACCATGGGACGCCAGCATCGGGGTGCTGAGATGAAACCTCGATAATACCTGATGAGACATGGGATTCATTCGCGCCAATACCACTTAACTGATCTAACAGATATGTAACTAGGGCCTTATCGCCTTCTGATTGGACACGACGAGATCCACGTTGCCAGCTAGATTCGATTATTCCACGAATCCAAGCATCCAACTCTCCTAGAAGGAACTCGTGCTCTTCGACGGGATTGGAGCCTCCCTGACCTATCGGATTTCCTTCCAAATCTGTCGAACCAGATACATCAACGACTTGGATTAGTGCGTCACATTGGGCTAAATCGGACAAGAATTGATTTCCTCGGCCTCGTCCCTCGTGGGCTCCTGGAACCAATCCAGCTACATCCACTAAGGTGACTGGGACTAGTCGATTATGTCCAATGCAAGAGCCAGTATTTGGAGAACAAATGCTACCCCTTCTGGGGTCGTCATCAGTTGTTGATTCAAGTCTTCCATCTGCCTCGCGTTTTTCTCTAAGTGTAGAGCAGGCACACGGTTCTCTAAGCGGAATCCATGCTACCCCTACATTAGGATCAATTGTTGTAAATGGATAATTTGCAATATCAACAGGTGTTTGGGTTAGAGCCGAGAATGTCGTTGATTTTCCAACGTTCGGTTTACCAACTAGGCCTATTCTCATGTCTTTCCCTTCCACTCAACAGAGGTGTTTGGTCCTCAACTTGACGGTGGTGGCTTGTAGTGATTTTCTTACAAATCAGTTGCTGAGCCCTTCTCGTCTGATTCGCCCACTGGCACTATCATTGTGTCCATTCCTGCACCAGAAGCAAGAATTCTAGAGACGCTTGTTGCAGATGCTAGGTTGTATGTATCTGATTCAATAGATGAGGAAATTTCAGTCTCTTCTCCGACAATCCCCCCTCGGAATAGACCACTTACCATGTTTAGACTATGTAGAATCATTGCAACTACTGCGAAGTAGAAGATTACAGAAGCTGCCACTGAAAGCTCGTGAGATAGGCTAGATGGGTCTTCCACACCAGCATCCAACAGAGCCATATCAATAGCGCTGGAAGTTAAATTGAGCATTAACCCAAGCAAAACTGCAGCGCCCATCAACCAAAACGCGGTTCGAGCGCGATCAGCAGACGCCAATTGTCGTCCGGTAATTGAAGGATAGAGCGTAATTACTGAACCAAGTGATAGCGGCACCAATACTGCCCATCGACTCATCTCTTCGATTGTCCAAGAGAGCCCAGAGATTGCATTAGTTCCCGATACTGCATCGGTTTGAACAAATAGGGAGCCAACGAATACCGGAATCATGGCTAGCAATCCAAGATTAATCTCAGCCAAACCGGGAGCTCCAGGAGAGGAACTATCCCGAATGGTTAGCATAGCATTTGCAACGAATGCAATTACTGGCACTGATGCAAGCGCCATTAGGAAGGTGACGATTACCGTGTCATTAGTGGACATTGCCAACTCTCCAGCATCAAGACCGAATAAATCTGCAACTAGAGTTCCGTGGTTTGCCCCAAACGGGTTCAGTGTGAATAAGCCACCTAGAAGCGTTGCACCAACAAGCGTTCTGGACCAAAGCGCATTTCCAGAACCAACACTAGATGCGTACAATACAACACCGGATAGTGAAAGGAAGAAGAAGCCGCTTCCCTGTAATCTGTACATCAACCACTGGCCATTTCCATCCTCGATTGCACCGGTTGAAATAACAGCGATAACATTGAATGATTCAGCCATCAAACCTAGCAGAATAAGCCATGCTGGCATCGGAATTGAGTCGGTGCGACTAGCTACAGTGAGTAATTGATTGATGACGATGGCTGTCACTGCTAAAATGTGTATTCCTGTTCCAATAACCAAAACTTTGGCTCCGAGAATAACTGGATCGTGGGAGCCAATCAAGGTGACGAATACCCCGCCGGAGTAAAGGAATGAGACCAAGGTTCCATTTCTTTCACTCGCAAGTCCTGTGCCCAATAACTTGGGAAGAATGTGTAGGCCACAGCCGATTAGTGCCATGCTTATTCCACCAAATGAGGTAACAGCCTTACCTGTGGCAGCTAGTGTCTCTGCAGTTGGGTCGTATCCCCATGCGCCAAGTGAATGAAGTGCGGTCGGATCATGTGAAAGCCACATTCCCTCAAAGGTGAATAGAGCGCCGACCATCATCCATAGAACCGATTGCATAATCCATGCTCTTGCAGCAGAACCTGAACGGCCTTCAACTAAGTCGATTCCCGGGCCTAGGGCTTTCTCAAGCATGAACATCCCCATAGTTCGTGCTACGTCGGAGAATATCCACAATCCTCTGTGGACTAGAATATAGAAGATTAGCGCAGAGAGCCAAAAGATGGCAAGAGTAGTTAGAATCTCAGACATCATAATCACCTCACTCGCGAGTTGCCTCCGTAATCATCGTCGCAACTATCGAGAACATTCCGAATATTGCTCCGAGGATGAAGAACCAAATTCCTCCGGTCAGAGAACCGAAGGTCTCGAAATCAGAAAGAACAGGATAATCTTGTCCTGGATACAGAATACTGTATATCACCATGAAGATTAGAGAGGAGACCAACGCTCCAACAATTACCACCTTAGAAGCCGCAGGTTCGTTCTCACCTTGTAGAAATCCGTCATCATTCTTCATTTAGACACCACTAGTCCACAACACTTCGTGGACAGGTGGACCACTGAAGATTCGCCCTTAAGCATTGGGCGAGGGACGTAGTCCCTCACCTCAAGGAGCGCGCATTAGGTCGACGCGGTTGCCTCGCCTATCTCGACCATTGCCGAGAGGGGTGGGGAGACAGAGGTCAGAGGCTATCTCTGCTCTCCAAATCGCCTTGCATTCGCATTCTAATCCTTTGAATTCAGCTAGGTTTCGAGAAACCGAGTATCGTTCGATAGCAGCGACTACATGTTTGTCGCAAGAACCACAGTTGTGGGCTCCGCGAATCTTTCCTCCTGCAGTTGGATGAACGATAATACGAGAGTCGTGTTCTGCCGTCTCTTCGTGAGTACGTTGAATCATTTCGATTAGAGACCATAGCCATGGAGGACGATATTCTCGATTCCTGAACAACCGGTCGACAATTGTTCGGTTTTGTATATTCATTGGATTTATCGATACTTCATCTGAAAGTGGCGCGACATCGACAAGCCACTTCGATGTGTGATTCAATGCATCACCTTCACTCATGAATGGAGGCTTGAAAATCAGATAGGTTTTGACGCGAAGGTTGTTTCTTCGAAGATCTTCTACGGCCTTTCTCCATGTTTTTGTGGAGAACCCTTTGTTGACATGAAACCGAAGTACTGCGTCATCGTAGGCCTCAAGCCCAATGGCTACAGTACATCCTGGATGATGCTTAGCAAGGAACTCTAATTTCTCTGGCTTACACATGTGGGCTTGGGCTTCGACTACAAGGTGCAACCCCATATCATGCGTCTCTTTCAGAACGTGCTGTTGCCATTCTACTGGATTCTCTTGATCCTCAAAGAAGGTACCTGATGTGTATACCTTGACCATAGAGCATCCTTCGAAATCATTAGTCTGATTTTTTGCAT
>DAMG01000028.1:2450-7560 GCA_002497025.1 Euryarchaeota archaeon UBA126 | reverse complement strand
CCACAGAAAGTACAACCCGATTTCCACCACCAAGCACAGCCACGAGTACGTAAGATTACCGTTGCTGCTTGACAGGGTGTTCCGTCTGGCATTCGCTCAGGCGTTACATAGACCGTCGCCGGCTTCTTTGCGTCCCAAGATTCGCGACGTGCAATAGACTCGGCTGTATTTTCTGGTGCTTTGACTAGATGGTGGATTTTCACCGCAGGTGAACCATCGCCTAGCATGCCACAAGCCTGAGCCATATTGTGTCGGAATTCAGTAATGTCTTGATTCTGTCGACAGGCCAAAATTGATGACTGGTTCACCAAGACCAAAGGCGGGGTGTGCACCTGAAGTCGTTTGAGGTTGTTCAAAATGTGTTGACTTTTCTGATTATTCCATTCCTTGGAATTATTGTTGGAATTGCCTCTATCCCTGGTGTTTGGATGTTTCTTGAGGCTAGGGCATACCTAGTTGACCAAGCAAATTGGTTGGAATTAGTCGGCACTGGTATTTCTCTAGGATTAGCTTGTGTGGTTTGGGGAATTACCCTAGTATTGATGTCGGGATTGCTAGGTGGATTATTCCGGCCTCGGCTAGAGCCAGGCAGATACCCTCTTCGTTCATTTGTTACAATTCAATGGGCTTGGTCAATGGTATTCCATAGAGTTGCGATACTATTCTTGCCAATCTTAGTTCCTTCTTTTGTTGGTACGATTTACTATCGCATGGCAGGCGCGAAGATTGGTGCCGGTTGTCAGATTAATTCACCCCATCTAAATGATGCTGGATCAGTTGTCCTAGGGGATGATGTAGTAATCGGAGGAAATGCAATCATTAACGCCCATTTAGTAGAGAAAGGTGAGTTGGTTATGGCCCCCGTAAAAATAGGAAATGGTGCCCTAATTGGAGGAAACTCGACTGTTCAACCTGGATGTACAATCGGTGAAGGAGCAGTCGTTGCTAATCGGGCAGTTTTACCAAAATGGACTGATATCCCAGCCGGAGAAGTATGGGGTGGAGTTCCTGCAAAATGCATACGCCTAGCTGACGGAACTAAACCCGAATGAGAAATCATTCGTCGTCTACTTCTTCCTGAGTTTCTTCGGCTGCTTCTTTGGCCGTTTCTTCAGCCGCATCTGCAGCCGCCTCGAGAGTTTCATCCATTCTCTCGCGGAATGTTGCCTGTTTGAGTTCCTGCTCGCGAATTGCTTCAATCGCTGTATCAATCATGTCATATCGCGTCTGAATCGCTTGACTTAGGTCTTCGAATAGTCTCATGTGCTGAGCATACCAATCATCTCTAGCAGTCAATTGTGCCTTGGCCACCCGTAGAGCTTCGTCAAGGTCTTCAGCGACCTCGAACACTCTACCTAAACGAGCCGATTCACGGCTGTACATCTCTTCCATTTTCTGTAGTTCAGGCTCGAGATGCTTTACTCGTTGTGAATTCTTTGCGCCATCTAATTCGAGATCTCTGATGCGATTGTCCTTGTCTGAAAGAAGTTCTTGAAGACCCTCCATCTCAATCTCTTTATCGATCATCTGACGCTCTAGAACATCGATGGTTGCATCCTTTTCATCAGAGGTGTCTTTGAGAGCTGTATAACCGGCGTATAGTTTCTCGAGTCGGTCTTTCTCCTTGGTCAAATCTTCCTCCAATTGGCGGATTTGAAGATCGGGAGAATCGTTGACTTCTTCATCGCTCATCAGCGCACCTCATATCCCTCGAAACTCCGCCCTGCTTTAACTTCGGCGGATTGAATATCATCCTAGACCGCACTTAGAATATCCAAATTTGAGTTTGAAATATCAGGAAAATCATTCACAAAGCGCCGCAATAGCGACTGCCAGTGCAACGTTCAATCGCTTTGAATGGGGTATGTGCAATTTCTCATCGGGGCCGTGTGCATTATTGCCCGGGCCTGATGACCCAGTACAAAGGAAGCAAGCTTCAGGATATTTACCCTGAATCATCGCCATGAATGGAATTGTCCCACCGATCCAAGTAGCCATCGGAGGGTGCCCTGTTAGGTGAATACTGGCGGATTCTAGAGCCGAAGCTACGCCTTCGTGTAAGGGAGGCGCATGGAAGCCATCGGCAGGTTCGGTTGGATTGTAAGTCACTTCTGCCCCATACGGTGGATTTTCCTCTAGAATCTGCTTTAGAATCTCTTGAACCTCATCCGCTGACACCCCTGGTGGTATTCGAAAACTTAGTTTCAAGTCTGTATTTGTCCGCAGAACATTCCCTGCGTTCTGTACGGGGGGTATACCGTCTGCTCCAATAATCGAAAGAGCTGGTCTCCAATTGATATCCAATAGCATCTCACTAGATTCTTTTGACTGGGCTTCGAGAGTATTGACAACAGGCAAAGATGTCCATAATTCATCTCCGAGTATTTCTCCTAAGGCTGCCGCTTCTCGTTTTATTTTTTCAGAAATTTGAACGTGCATTTCTGGAATTAGGACCTCACCTGTCTTTGAGTTTTCAACTCTGTCGAGAAGCATTCGCTGTATCCTAAACGAAGACGGAATTGCCCCTCCAGACATTCCAGAATGTACTCCTTCATGAGAGACTCTAACACTTAGATTTCCAGCAACAAGGCCTCGCAGTGCCTCGGTTACCCAAATGTGTTCGTAACTTGGCCCTCCGCTGTCGAGAACCACGATTAGGTCGGGATTACCCAAGTCCTCGGTTAACGCGTCTAGGTAAGGAGGTAGATCAAATGAGCCGGATTCCTCACAGGTCTCAATTAGAAAGGTGGCCTTTGGGTGAGGGATTCCAGCCTCTTGCAAAAGCCGAATTGCTGTTACACATAGATAACCACCGTAACCATCGTCAACCGAACCTCGACCAAACAGGAAAGGATCTCGTCTAACGGCATTGAGTGGATGTAGACCTTCGGACCAAAGGTGGGGTCGGCTAGGTTGCTTATCTAAGTGAGAATAGAATAGTACCTCGCCACTTCCAGTGCCTTCTACAGTCACCAAAAGCACAGGAGTACGATCCTCAATTCGATGAATCTTGTAACTCATACCCTGAATTCCCTGATTATCTAACCATGAGCAGAATAAATCGATTGTAGCCTGCAATTCTCCTAATTCATCCCAATTTGGCTCAAACATTGGCGATAAGGCATGAATCTCGATAAATTCTCCAAGGCTAGGAAGAATTGACTCTTCCCAAATCCTCTCGGCATTCTCTACCATGCTATTTAGCTCTGCGGCCATGGACTCGGGTTATCGCTTAGGCAAATGGATTATTCCCCGCAGATGGCTCGCTATTTTATTCAAAATTGGGTTAAGTGCTGAGTTCTGGGAGAGGACCACATATTGGCAAATCTCCTCGACTGAACGGACATATTTTGCATACATGGGCCTCTGTTGCAGGTCTTCTTTGGAATTCTGCTAATGGTAATTCTGTGGCCAACTCCATACGCGCAGCAGTTACAAGAATTTTATCTAAGTCCGATTGTGCTGCTGCGAACATGTCTTCAGGATAAATTACTAGACGACCAGAAACACCGACAAGAATTGCCGGCCTCTCTACTCGACGTCGCTGCCCTTCTGGCCGTCCGGCCTCCATCTTCTCCAAGGCTCGGTGATACAATGCAAGTTGTAATCGGTGATGTTCCAACATATCCAGTTCTGCATCATTGGCGGGTGAAGTAGAGGTGTTCCCGTAAGCATCGACTAATTTTCCTGAGCCAGATAATACAGTCTCCGCCTGTTCGGTTTTCAGATCAATTGGGCGAATCGAAGAGGAACCATCTTCGTGAGTTGAACATAATACGAGGTCGATTGAACCATCCATATCGACAAATGCGTTTTCAATTTGGGCGAGGTTTTGTTGGCCATCAGGCGCCCATCTAGTTCGAGATACAGAATCGAAGAAGATTGGATTTGAAATGGTGAATGGATATTCAGTTCGTAATCCCTCAACCCTTTCGCCTCCGATAATTTCTGCATTTGATAATCTTCCAATATGGCCTGCTTCAATTCTCTGCAAAATCAATGCAACAATCTCTGTAGTTTTCTCGATATCAACTCCCATTGGTAGCAATTCTGAGAACACTTCGTCCATCAATTCATCATCCAATAAGCGACTATCAACAGGAGTTGCCCAGGTTGTTGGAAGGGGTGTTGATGGTTGATCACCTACTGGGCCGGGGTTGCCAATTCCAACCTCAAACATCCTATGTACAATCAATCCCAATTCGGTAGGGGTGGGAAGATTTCTATCTTCATATTCTGTATCCGGTTCATCCATTTGGCGAGCAGAACGAGAATCGTTGTCCTCGTCGAGTAGTTGATTAGAGGAGGATATAGGGTCTGGTTTCAACCCCCCTCTTGTCTCAAACCAATTCCGACGAGGGCAGGAGTCGATTTTGGATAATCTATGAGGTGCTAGTCGTATTCTTGCTCCTGTTTCCAACCTTGAGATTATTTCTATCTCAGCCACCCTATCTTCAGTTGCTGCTTCGTGCAACATGGTTTGGCGTACGAGTGGAGAATGCAGTACATTTTCATCTATATTTTCGCTGATTAGACAGTCAGGGTGGTGGTATACATTGATGCCCATTTTCGGGTGGCCTTCTTGCTCGGCTCTTAGCCATCCATCAAAATGAAGTAAAGCAGGATTGAGTATTCTATCAAGGCCTCTTTCTGAGTTTAGTGGATGAGGTTGATTGTCATCTTCCGAAGATAACCAAGGTGAATCTTCAGAATTTTCGCCTCTACGGTGTGAGGCTTGCCTAAGTGATTCGGCCCACATTTGTCCTAGAGTGGTTTGAGTATCAGAATATCTCCAAGGTAAACGTAAACCTGAGTCTTCTTGCCAATCAGTGTTGTTTGGAGAACCTACGATTACCAAATGCTCCTCAGCCCTAGTTGCAGCGACGTAAAGCAAGCGTCTAGCCTCAGCATTCTTCCTCTTTTGGGCGATTTTTTTTGCGTGTTCCCACATTGCCGATATTGGATACTCACTGCCGGGCCATGGAGCAGGGTGTCCTGCGAAAAATTCAGGACTGACGATCAATCTTGATTGTGATTCATTGGTCAGTGTGATGATGCCCTTACCAAATAAGTCGGTGACAAATACTACCTTTGATTCAAGGCCTTTAGA
>DAMG01000028.1:0-2122 GCA_002497025.1 Euryarchaeota archaeon UBA126 | reverse complement strand
TTGTGAATAGTCATCAATTGAACAGCATCTCTCTCTGGGATATTCTTCGCCTCAAGAGCACGCCCTTTTTGCTCTCTCAGATCTCGTAAACGATCTGCTATTACTATGGCATCACGGCCGGCCGATTCTGAAATTAATCGAATCTCATCGATGAATCTCTCCACATCCTGAATCGAGCCTTCGTCACAATAAGCGGTTAACAAGTCAGATTGATTGACGGTTTCAATGAGTAAGTCAATTATCCTTCCAGAAGAAGATAGGTCAATCCATCTCTGTACTAACGCTCTCTGTCTAGGCGTTGGACAGTGTTCTATGAGGCGGTGTAACAAATTCTCGTCTTGCCTTGTAGCTAGGAATGATTGTAATTCTGCGTCGCTCATTCCAATCAATGTAGAGCGAGCGACCCAAGCAGCAGCGAATCTGCTATTTGGTCGAGCTATGAATTGTATCAGCCCATCTAAATCAGAGATTACTGGTCGTTGCATTAGGCCGCCCTCTCGGTCAGCTTGCACGGGGATATTGTGATCTCTTAGATGACGAACAAGAGCATCTCTAATCTTCGAACGAGTGGCCATTAGTACCATGATGTCACTATATCTCACAGGCTCTTCTGGTGCCGGAATTGTAACCCAATCTCCATCGGGCTGCATCACCCTAGTCTCTCGGCATTGAGTCATTGCCTGTATCCGCTTTGCAATCATCATTGCTTGACGCTCGTTAGAATCTGATTTACCCGACTCGAATGGATCGATGTAAGTGGTCAATTCCGTTGGAGGGTTTTCATCCCCATCGTTCATTACGGGACAAATCCATTCCAATGTTCCACGATTATTCTCTTTTGTGGGTGAGGGGAGCAAACGCTGTGCTGAGGCATAGTAATCTGCGTCCGGGAAGAAACGATGTCGATCTGAGAAAAGGTCTTCCCACCATTCATTCATAACCTGTAGAAGATCTCCATCGGTCCTATAATTCGTAGTGAGGGAAATCTCGCCTTCTGAACGAGCAGTGACCTCTTCTGGACTGAGTGAAGTTATTCCTTCAGTAGTTTCGAAATTAACCCATTCAGTTAGATTGCGTGCATTCTCTTGTAATAGTTCAGAGGCACGTACAATTTGACTATCGTGAGAGAACCTTGGGTCACGACTAGCGACATTACTCCGGAGAACGGGTTCTCGGGTTAACTCGGAGATATTCTCATACTCGTGTCGATTTATCGAACGAAGTCGATGAGCGAATTGTCTGAATGCAGCAACTTCGGCTTGCCTGAATGCATAGATTGATTGTTTCATGTCGCCAACATAGCAAATTGTTGGCTGCCAGTCTGTATCTGGTTCGTTAAGGTCATCACTTTCTCCAAACTCACGTGGACCCCAAAGCCTTGACAGGATTCGCCACTGCAGGGGTGAGTTATCTTGAGCCTCGTCGATGATGAAAGCACGATACCTTCGTCTAATTTGTCGTAATATCTGGTATCTGTGGTCTAGGTCTCTGCGTATTTCTGCTAAATTTGAAGCCGCACCCCCTGCCAATTCTGGATTTGTCTCCATTTCATCCAAGACAACAAATGCACCATGGATGTGGTCATCGCGCCAGGTGTTATCTCCAATTGAATCTAGAGCCGAAATTAGGGGTTCTGGGTAAAATGTACGGCAAACTCTTGGACAAGAATCTAGCAATAAATCACCCGCTAACAAGGCTATATCTCGATGCTCATGAACCTCTTCCCTCTCCTTTAGAGAATTCACGATACCTGCTAGGCCTCGTAGAATTATTCGAATATCATCGAGATTTCTCGCTTCGGATTCAATGTTGAATGAATACGACTCGGGACTTATTCCGAATGGAAGTTGTTCTGGTAATTCCGGAGGAAGATGAGTCAAGTTAAATCGAGCATTTGTTGGAATAATCGTGTCCTCTCTAGAATCTAGAATTAACGCGAGTAAAGAGTGATGTTTCACCCTTTGTCCAACCTCTGAACCGAGGGTGTTACTAGCACGTGATTCACAATCTTTCCAAATATCTCTGACGTTTGATTTATCGGGGTCGTCTAGTTTTGAGAAAGATTCTATTCCAGGACGCCATGGATAAGTATGGTGAGCTGGTAATTTTCCACTTGGGAAGG